>CAMIVJ010000255.1 GCA_946401765.1 uncultured bacterium
AGCCCGCCATTCAAGACCGCCTTCACGGCGGTTTTTCTTTTTCCCAAAACCACGAATCACGAACCACGAGCCACTATGCACTCGGCACTCATTATGCTATACTATGGCCCATGAAAGATTTCCTCCAAGTTACAATGCTCTCCGTTCTACAGGGTGTGGCGGAGTTTCTGCCGATTTCCAGCTCCGGGCATCTTGTGATTCTTCAGCACATATTCGAGGTGCCGGAAAGTCTGCGAATGCGTCTGGAGGTGTTTCTGCACGCTGGCACCATGCTCTCGATATTCGTCTTTTACGCTAAGCGCATCTACGCGCTCCTTGGTGGCGCGTTTGCGTTCGGGCGCGACAATGCCCAGAGGCGCATGGACGCGTGGCTGTATGCGGGACGGCTGTTCGTCTCCACTCTGCCCGCCGTGGCGATATACTTTACGTTCAAGCACCAGATCGAGGGCATGACCACGAACGCGAGGATGGTTGGCGCGCTTCTGATGTTCACCGGCGCAGTGCTGATCGGGACGCGTTTCTTGCCGCGTGGAACGCGCCAGGTGAGCTGGATGCGCGCGCTTCTCATGGGCGTGGGGCAGGCGATCGCGCTTCTGCCGGGCGTATCGCGCAGCGGCATGACGCTAGCGTCGGCACGCGGCGGCAGGGTCGATCCCGACGCGGCGGCCGAGTTCTCGTTCCTGATGAGCGCGCCTCTTATATGCGGCGGCGTGTTGCTGGAGCTGGTGAAGGGCGAGGTCGAGACCACCAGAATGTCATGGGGCGTGCTACTGTGGGGCACGGTCGTCGCGGCCGTTGTCGGCTATTTCTCGCTTGCACTTCTCGTGAAGGCGCTGAAGGGACGCTGGTTCTGGCTTTTCGGGCCGTACTGCATCGTCGCAGGTCTCTGCACGCTCATCTTCTGCAGATGACGGCGGCAGGGCCTAGACGCCCCTGAACCCAAGTCAGTTTTCCCGGGCTGCCAATTTTCGCTTGGTTGTCATGGGAAAGATATGCTATACTGTAGTCAGACTTGTGCGATAAGAAAGGGAAAGCCATGACTTCAGGAAAAGTTCTCCGCAGTCTGCAGATTGCATTTGCGATAGTTGCGGTTGCAGTCATTCAGGCGCGTGCCGACATCATCGACTTGGGCGGTGAGACGGTGGCGATCACTACCGACAACGGCCTAAACACATACAAAAACCACGAGGTGCGCAACGGCGTCTTGAACGTCTCCGCCAAACAGGGCTTTGCCGACGGCACGTTCACCTTCGGCGCGGGGCTGGTCGTCAACCAGACGGGCGGCGCATGGGGAACTTCAGGCTCGAGGACGGTGAAGGTCGTCAACGGCGCCACCGTGAACTTCACCTCGGGGAGCGACATCTACTTCGGGCGGTATAACGGCAACACAACGTACAACGGAACGACGCAGCTTATTCTCAACAACGGCAATTTCAACTGCGGCAAGTCTCAGCTTTGTTTCTGGCCGACGGCAAACAGCAACGGAAACGGCAAGAACGTTGTGCTCAACATGTCTGCAGTCAACAATTCCGTAGTGACGCTCGCAGCTGACAAGGAGCTCAGATTCGGCGAGATCGCGCAGAGTGACAGCAAAAAGCACAATACAATCAAGGTCACGGTGAATATCGAGAATTCCGCGATCACTGCCAAGCAGATCCGTGTAGGGCAGACCAACAACTATCTCACCGACACGGCGAACAGCTACAACAGGATCTCTTTCGGGCCCGGCACGGTCTTGACCTTGAACCAGATCTACGCATACGCCTATCCCGCGCCCACGGTTACGTTTGACGGCGTGACGATCCATTACGCAGGCACCGGCTCGAACAGCTTCATCGGGCAGAACTCGGGCCTCAAGAGCGACGACGTCTACGAGATTCTCTCCGGCGGGCTCACGACCGACATACCTTCCGGCATTGCGCTAGTGGTCGACGGCAACTCCTCTGTGCTCAAGGGCGCGGGCGGCATCACGAAGACCGGCGCAGGTTCACTCACATGGAACGGCTTGACAAGCGGGTCTACCGTGAAGAGGATGTTGTTCACCGGCCCGCTCGTCGTAACAGCCGGATCATGGTCCTCCTCGCTCGGCTACGCCGCCTCCGTGTTCAAGGCAGAAGGCGGCAATCTCACGCTCTCCGGCGCGCTCTCAGCCTCCGACGTGGTGCTCAGCGCAACTGACGGCGGCACGCTCACTCTCTCCGGCGCGAACATCGCGGACGCCTCGCCCTCGCTGACCGTCGACTCGGGCGGCAGCACCGACTACTTCTCCCGCGACGGACACGTTTCCTCCTACGCGCTCGATGCGTTCACGCTCGGCGAGGGTGCCAGCATCGGTCTCGATGCCGACGCGTATGACATCGACACCATCTCCGTTGCGACCACCAACATCACCGCGACGGCGGCGAATCCCGCCACGCTCAACATCGTCTTCTCCGAGCAGCCCGCCACAGGACGCACCTTCGCGCTCTTCGCGACCGACGACGCGGCGAAGTTCACGCTCAACCCGCGGATGAACGGCATAATGCTTCCCCACGAGAAGGAGGTCGTCGACGGCGTTCTCGTGATGACAGTCACCGCAGTCGTCGAAGACTACACGTGGAACTCCTCGCAGCCTAACTGGGGCGACCCGGACGCCTGGATCAAGGACGAAGTGTACGCCACATGGACCGACAGCAACAACGCCTACTTCACGACGGCGAACGCCTCGGCCGCAGTCACCGCTCCCGTGATCGCGCGGAAGATTGAGTTCTCCGCCAACGGCCGGATCACCGGCTCCTCCACTCTCACGACCGCCGAGGTCTCGGTGACGCCCGGCGTCTCCGCCACAATCTCCGCACCCACCGCAGGCCAGCTCATAAAGACGGGCACCGGCTCTCTTACGCTCGGCGCAAGCCGCACCGACGCAACCATGCTCAGCGAGGGCACGCTCGCATTCGCGGCTGGCGCTACAGTTGACCCAGAGAAGCTTGTTGTGGGCATGGACGCCGAGAAGCCTGTCACATTCGACTACGGCGGGCAGACCCTCACAGCTAATCCGACCGCCTATCTGAGCTCGGGAGCGGACGTCACCCTCACGAACGGCGTCTTTACGTATGGAAACGACGGCGGCACGCCTCCCACGAAAACGCTCACCGTCGCCGCCGGCGCCACGCTCTCGATGTCCGGTCGCTTCAACTGGAACGCCAAGGGCCATGAGCTCACGGTCAACGTGGCGGGCGGCACGGTTTCCTCGGCCGCGAACAACAACAACTGGCTAATGCAGGCTTCGACTTCCGGACGGCTCGACATCAACGTCACGGACGGCGGCCTTCTCGAGTTCGGCGGCTTCACGCGCATGCTCACGTGCCGCGACGGCACTGCCCAGTACCAGAATCCGTCCATGTACGTCAGGGTCGTCGGCTCTACCATGAGGGCGAAGAACAACGGCTTCTGCTTCGGCTACGACTACGAAGGCGACGCATGGCAGAACAAGAACCCCGTCTCGCCCACTTTCGTGCTCGCGATGACGAACTCGTGTCTCGACGCGGGAACCTCCAACGTGTATCTCGGAAACGGACAGCGCGGCACGTACACCGACGGCTCCTACACGGCCGACTTCGAAGGCTGCGAGGTGAGGGCCAAGGAGTTCCGCGTGTGGTACGACCGTCCGCTCAACGCGGCGCGCTTCAACAACTCGACTCTCGTGCTCACTGCGGACAGCAACCACTGGCTCGACCAGCAGGACGTCGAATCCACCGACGTCATAACCGTTGGCCCTGGCGGACTCGTTCTCGACTCGAACGGTCACACAGGCGTCGTTGCCGCCAACATCGGCGGCGAGGGCGTTGTCACGAAGACGGGCAGCGGCACGCTGAGGTTCGCGACGAACGAAACCTCCACCGCCGCGTTCAGGGTGCAGGGCGGCGTGGCGCGCCTCAACGGCGGCTTCTCTCTCGCGCGCCCCACGACCGTCGCCGAAGGGGCGACATTCTCCGTTGAAGGCACGAGGCAGACAAGCGTTGCCAACATCACGTTCGAGGCGGGGGCGACTTTCAATGTGGACGCACCCTCGTTCGACGTGGTTCCAATGGCCGTCACCACGATGACGTTCCCGGAGAACGGCGAAGTGTTTATCACTATGAACGGTGGCCCGTTCAGGAAGGGACTGTACAAGATTCTTTCGAAGAGCGGGATAACCGCCGCCGAAGGCGAAAGGTTCACGCTTGTGTCGGACGAAGAGGTGCACACGTGGTCTGTTGACGGCGAGACGCTGATCCTGAAGGTGGGCGAGATGGCAGGCAAGGCGTGGACGGGCCTTGCGGGCGACGGAAAGATGTCCACCGGCGGCAACTGGTACGGCGGCGTGGCGCCTGTCGACGGCGACGAGCTGTACTTCACGGGCGTGCGCGAGGCCACTGAGATCATTGCCGACATTCCTGGCTCGCCGAAGTTCGGCGACGTATTGATGGGCGAGGGCGTGATCACGTTCTCGGGAACGCTCGCGGCGCTATCCTTCTCCGACACGTCGAAGATCGCCGTGGCGGCGGGCGCCACCGTTTCGCTCGACGGCGACATCGCGCTCGACACGACCTCCGCGGCGGCGTACATCGTCGACAAGGTGGACGGCGAGTTCATCGTGGGCGGCAGGATCTACGCCTTTGGGAAGAACGACGTGCGGCCCACCCTGAATGCAAGCACCGGCATAATCGCCGCCGGCGGTATCGCCAACAACCAGGCCAACTGGGTGTTCCGCCTCGCAACCGACAATCAGACGATGAGATGGGCGATCGGACGGTATGGAATAACGGGTACCAACGGGCTGTGGTTGTTCGCCATGATCGTGTGCCCAAGGCCGTCGGTGTATCCTGTCGTGAGCGGACTCGGCGCGCTCGTGTGCAACTATTCAAAGGACGACATCGCGGCC
>CAMIVJ010000256.1 GCA_946401765.1 uncultured bacterium
GCGCGCAGATGATCTCGTGGCGGTCGTAGGCGGCCTCGCCGCGCGGGAGACCGGCCGAGACCTCGACGGAGCAGTTGACGTCGTTTGCGAGCTTCACGAGCGCGTTCACCGCAGGGCCGTTCGCCACGGCCATCACGCGCACCACCTTGGCCGCTCCGAGAAACGCCGCCACGTCGAGCTCGCGCGCGAGAATCGCCTCAACGTTCGCCCCCTTCGGCGCAAACGACGCGAAGCGCAGCGTGGATACGCCCTCCAGCGTTCCGTTCTCGGTCATCTTCTTAAGCTCCACGATCTTGCGCTCCACGCGCTGCGGCATGAGGGGCGTTGCGCCCACGAAGCAGTGGCCGTCCTTGATCGTGATCTCGCCCTTCCTCGCGCCATACTTATCGCGCAGGAAGTCAAGCCCCTTGTTCATCTTCTTTGCGTTCATTGTCAATTCCTTTTGACTTTTTTGCTGAAATCGTTTCTCTGTGGCGTCCGCCAATGCGGATGCGTAGCTGAGATTATATCCCATTTTGCCTTTGCAAGGCAAGCGCGAAATGCGATGCCTTTCGTGCGGGCGGAGCCGGTCCGGCGCGGTCACTTCAAAGGGGCGCAATTGACGCCCTGCGAAAGAAGGCGCTTTCTGTGCGTCTCCATTCGGCGCATGAAGTCGGCGAAGTCCGGCTTCTTGTCGCCGGTCCACACCGCCTCCGCCAGGGCGCACGAGCGCGGCCACATCTTCCAGTCGAGGTCGTACTCGTTCCAGGTGTATTCGGACCAGTTGTTGCCCTGTCCGCCGAGGATGTGCCCGCGAAGCTCCGGCGGTATGCCCTCGCACGGATTGAACGAATGGCACTTCTCTAGCGTGACCTTGCCGCCGATGTACTGGAACGGATCGTCCGCAAGCCCCTGCCCGTAGTCGATGTAGCAGTGCGTGCGGGGCGTCATCACGAGGTCGTGCCCGCGGGTGACGCATTCAAGCGGCGTGAGGAACTTGTGCCCGGCCCCGCCGCCGCCAGCGCGCCAGCTCATGCCGATCGCGCTCTTCGGGACGTCGCCGAGGAGGTATTCGTCCCATCCCACGGGACGCCGCCCGCGCTCCGCGAGGAACTTGACGAAGTGGCGCGTGATCCAGGACTGCAGGTCGTGGACGCTCCCAATCCCCTCCGCTTTCATGCGGGCCTGGCACTTCGGGCACGTCTTCCAGCGGTCCTGCGGACACTCGTCGCCGCCGATGTGCACCACATCGCCGGGGAAAAGCCTGCACACATAGTCGAGGACGTCCTCCATGAACTTGACCGACTTGTCGTTGCCGAGGCAAAGGACGTCCTTCTCGATCCCCCACGCGCATAGCGGCCCTTTCCCCTTCAGCCGCTCAGGGAAGCACGCGAGTTCAGGATAGGCGGACAGCGCGGCATACACATGGCCCGGCAGCTCGATCTCCGGAACGATGACCACATGCCGCTCGGCGGCGTACGCAAGGATTTCTTTGATGTCGGACTCCGTGTAGAAGAACGGCCCGTACTTCTCGCCATTGAGAAGATGCGAGTAGTCCTTCATGTTGACGTGCGGACGCGTTCCGTGCTTCGCGCTCGCCGCGCGGACGGAAGCGTGCCGCGCGAGCTCAGGGTAGCCCGGGATGTCTAGCCGCCAGCCCTGATCGTCCGTGAGATGCCAGTGCAGGCGGTTCATCTTGTGCTGCGCCATGAGGTCGATCACACGCTTCACCTTCTCCTTGCCGAAGAAGTGCCGGCAGTCGTCGACGAGGAGCCCGCGCCATTTGTACTGGGGCGAGTCCTTGATCTCAACGCATGGATACGTCTTCTGCTTCGTCTTCGGCTTGACGCGCCCGAGCTGCGCCAGCGTCATGCGCGCGTAGAACGCGCCCGCGGCGTCGGAGCTGCGCACCGTCACACCGTCCTTCGTGACGGAAATCTCGTACCCCTCTGGCGGAATGGACGCCACTGTCTCGAACTTGGGTCCGCCCTTCGCAGCGCATTCGCCGCCGGTAACGGACATCTCGCGCGGCGCAGGCACAACGGCCAAACCGTCCGCCGCGACGGCGGCGCATGCGGCCGCACCCGCGGCGCAGACAACGAACAGGGACTTCTGAATTGTTTTCATGGCGGAAATAATACCATATCCCGCCCCGCCGCACAAGTCGTCACTGCGGCATCAAGTCCACTTCGGCGACTGCAGGGCGGTCGTAGGGGAGATTACGGACGCAGCAGCCAGAGGCCGAAGAGGCCTCCGGCAGTGTTGCCCTTCTTCGGCACGAAGCGCACTTCAACGCTCTTCTTACCCTCGACCAGCTTGGCGGGGATGGGCGTCTCGGTGAACACGAACGCGGGCTTGTGGTTGTCCACCAGATTCTCGGTGTGCACCGGCTTTCCGTCCACCAGCACGTCGAAGACGCGCGCCCCGCGCTCGCGGGCGCAGTACTTGGTCACAAGGGTGCGCCCGCCGGGCGCGTCGCCCACGGCAAGGCGGTACGCGAAGAACCCGCCGTCGAACGCGTGCCGCCAGTGGTGCTCGTGGTATTCCCCGTAGAGGCCGGTGCCGCTGTCAGTCTTTTCGCCCGCAAGGCCGTGCGCCTTCTCGCTCGTCGCGTCGCCGATGGAGACGGAGTCCACGACGCGCGCCGCGAAGGCGGCCTCCTTCGCGCGCGCCTCGGCGAACGCCTTTTCCGCCTCCTCGTCAGGAAGCATCCAGTACATCGTGTAGCGGCTGAAGTGCAGGTCGTATATCGGCTTGAGAAGGATGTCGCTTCCCATGAGGTGGAACGCGATCGCGCCGCCGATGGTGCGCTCAAGGCAGCTTGCCGGGTCTGCGGCGGCCGAGGCGGGGACGCGCGGAATGGAGACCTGCCGGCCGAGCCTCCAGCTGGACGTCGGCGACGCAGGCGGATGGGCGATGTAGTCGCTCTGCTTCAGACCTTCGCTTCCGAGGTCGCCCACCAGCAGCGACGGGCCGTAGAAGAACGCGATGTACTTCTTCGATCCGGGCAGGAACTCCGCGCGCAGCGACATCGGAAACTCCACGTCGATGCGGTCGCCCGCCTTCCATTCACGCATGATGGAGACGTAGCCTTCGCCTTGCTGCGGCCGCGGGGCGGCCGCCATGCCGTTCACATATACGGCAAAACCTTTGCCCGCCCAAACAGGACGCCGCACCTTCACAGTGAACTTCGGGTCCTTTCCGACGGCGTCCACCTTGACGCACGTCGTCTCGCCATAGGGAAACGCAGTCTCCTGGCGGAGCTTCACGCCGCGCGCCTTCCAGTCAAGCGTCGCCGGCGTGAAGAGCTGCACGCTGACAGCGCTCTCGTCCGGCGCGTGGGTGAACACCATCTGTCCGTACTTGCCCGGCGCCTCGAAGCCGGTGCCGGTGCAGCACCACATGGAGTCGAACTCGTCCGAATACGTGCGCGATGCGCCCGGCTTGGGCGGCGTGTAGTAGATGGTGCGCCCGAGGATCGGGTCGTGCGTGGAGAGCAGGTGGTCGAACAGCACGCGCTCGTAGTAGTCCATCTTGTCGCTCGAAGGCTCCGTCTGGAACAGCGCCTCCGTCTGGCGCAGCATGTTCACGGAGTTGCACGACTCCGGGCCGCCGTTCGCGAAGAGCTTCCTCTCGAAGTCCGCCTTCGGGAACAGATGCTCGCCGTGCGAGTTGCCGCCGTTCGCCCATGCGTGGTCGCAGATGAACGCGCGGTTCGCGTTGACCATCGCGCGGTGCAGCCTCTCCTCGCCGGTGATCCGGTAGACGCGCTCGAAGCCCGTGTACTTCGGAATCTCGTTGTTCGCGTGGTGGAAGCAGAGATGCGCGGCATTTCCGGCGGCGAGCGGCGCGAGCATGCGCTCGTGGCATAGGCGGCGGGCCCAGCGGCGGTACTTTCCGTCGCCCGTCATCAGAAAGGCCTCCGCGAAGGTCTCTGGCAGGGAGGCGTGCTCGCAGTCAAGGACCTTCTGCAGCTGCGCGTCGTCGAGCTTGTCCACGATGGCGCTCCCGAACCAGTCCGAGAGGCGCAGGAAAACGCGCTTCGCCTTCTCGCTGCCGGTCGCCGCGTGGATGCGCCAGAGGCCGATGAGCACCTTGTTGAGCGTGTATATCGGCTCGAAGCGCCCGTTGATGAACGAGCAGTATTCGGTCTTGGGGTTGATCTTGACGTCGATCTTGCCGGATGCGATCTCGTTGAACACCTTGCGCCCGTCCTTCGCGGCGAGCGCATATCCGTCGCCGTGCGCGTTCTGCACGGTCTCGAGCTCGTCGACGATGTAGAGAAGGCGCCGCCTCAGCTCCTCGTCGCCGGTTGCCTCGTAGGTCATCGACGCGCCGGCCATGTAGAAGCCGAGGATGTGCCCGGCGAGGTCCAGCCAGTGCTTCGGCGACTCCCAGCCTTTGTACGGCTCGGCCTTCGGCTTCAGCCCGGCCTCGAGGCGGAAGCGGCTCAGGAGCCGGTCGGGGTCGAGCCGCAGCAGATACGCTTTGTTCTGTTGCTGCTGCCAGTGGAGAGGTCCGCCGGTGAGACGCACCTGCGACAGCGGGAACAACGCCTCGCGCGGCATTACGGGCAATGTTTCAGCCGCTGCGCACACGAACGGCATAGCGGCGACTGCAAAAGCGAATTTCGTCATCTTCTTCATGACGTCAAGTATATCACATCAATGTCTAACCCGCAACGAGAAAGCGTCGCAAGCTCGGGCGCAAAGCAATGGATTCGCCAGCGTCAATGCGACTCGTCGCCGCGGGTGATGCCGCCGAACGGCGCACTCGGCTCGCCTCTGCTACCATCCTTGAAAACTGGCACAATGCGGTACCAATAGCGCGCATGATGGTCAAGTCCAAGGTCCTCATGGCGCATGATCCTGTATGCAAGCCCGTCGGGCGCTTCGTTCGTGACGCTTG
>CAMIVJ010000257.1 GCA_946401765.1 uncultured bacterium
GGTACATCCAGCCAAGCACCGCGCCGTTCGCGTAGTGGTTGAAGCTGTTCATCTCAGGCGGACCGAACCCGCGCTCCTTCGTGTAGCCGTCCCACCGCTCCCAGATCGTCGTCGCGCCCTGGTCCACTGAGAAGAGCCACCCCGGGCATTCGTGCTGCAGCAGCACCGAATACGCGAGCTCAGGATCGTCCATCACGTCCGCCAGCACGTCGAGAAGAATCGGCGTTCCGAGGAATCCCGTTCCGATCTTGAAGTTGCCGCGCCTGATGCTGGCGGCGAGATCGGCCTTCGCCGCGGCCTCGGCGTCCTTCGACGGGAAGAGCCCCAGCCACAGCGGGAAGAGCGCGGGCGTCTGCATGTCGCGGTAGCGCTCCGCGAGCCTGCCGCGGTGGTCGAGGAAGAGGTCGCGGTAGCGTTTGACCGACTTCGCCTCGCGCGCGGCGTAAGCCTTGGCGGACTTCTCGTCGCCTATCGCGCGCGCCATCTCGCGCATCATCCTGAGGTCGCTTATGTGGAAGCAGGCGCCTAGCATGTCCCAGTACTGCATGTGGTCCGCCTTCGTCTCGCCGTCCCAGAACGGCTTCGCGGCGTACGGCGCGCCCCAGCCGCGGCGCCAGCTTTCGTACCTCGCGGGCGCGAGCCAGTCGGCGCACTGGTTCTCGCCGAGGGGCGTTGTCCAGTCTGTGCGGTCGATAAGCGCCATGAACTTCTGCATCGCCTCCCAGTTCGCCTTGACGACGGCGGCGTCGCCGAACTGGCGCCACAGCGTGTACGGCACGATCACGCCTGCGTCGGACCAGCCGATCATGTATCCGCGCTCGCCGGTCATCGGCGCCATGATGCTGAAGGTGCCCGCGTACTTGTTGTTGCCGCCGACCTGGGAATCGCGCATGTCCGTCATCCACTTCGAGAGGAACCCGTACACGTCAGCCGCGTACACGGCCGCCCCCGCGAACGCCTGCGTGTCGCCCGACCATCCCCAGCGCTCGTTGCGCTGCGGGCAGTCCGTCGGCACAGAGAGGTAGTTGGAGCGCATGCCCCACACGCAGTTGGAGATGAGCCGGTTCAGGTCCTCTCGCCCAGTCTCTATCGTGCCCGTCTCGTCCTCTGGAGCTATGGACATCATCGGCAGAAACCTCAGACTCTCGATCTCCACCCTCGCCGTCGTCGCAAACGAGAGGTACCTTCCTCCGAAGAACGTGAACGACGGGCTGTACTTCTCCTTCCCGCTTCCCGCGAACTTGTACGTGATCGCAGTCCTCGCGCTTCTGTAGTTCGCGAAGTACGCGCTTCCCGCAGGCCCGTCGTTGCCGCGCCTCTTCTCGCCGTTGCCGTCGTTGAGCATCTCGGCGGGATGCGCGGTGAGCTTCGTCCCGGCAGGCGCCGTTGCCACGATCTCCGGCACACCTGCCGCGTTCTGCCCGAAGTCCACCACAAGCCGCTCGTCGCCAGGCTCCAAGACGATGCGCTCGCCGTCCCTGTAGCGCCGCAGCACCTTCGCCTTCCCGTGCGCATCCTTCGACGCTCCCTCCGCGCCCTTCCAAACGTAGATCTCGCGAGGCGCAAGCGCGAGGTCGCGCCGCGTCTTCACCGTGCGTCCCTCCACCGGCGTGACCGCTCCCTTGAACTCGCCGTTGATCTTCGCGCAAGGCCAGTCCACATCGCCGGTCGCGCGCCACGACGCGTCGACGCGCGCGTCGTACGTCTCGCCCCAGTAGATCGTGGCGTGCACCACGTTTCCGCCGTACGATCCGCGCCATGTCGTGTCGGTGGGGATCGAGACCTTCGTTCCATCCGCCTTCTCGATCTCGAGAACTCCCCAGAAACTGGAGAGCTTCCCGCGGCGGCTCACGATCGCGTCGCGCCACCAGCCAGTGGAGACTTCGGCGGCAAGCACGTTGCGGCCCTTCTTCACAAGCGGCGTCACGTCGTACGAGAACGAGTGGCGGCGCTTCGCCACGTGCGTGAAGCCCGGCTTCAGGCAGTCATCCGCTCCCACCTCGCCGCCGTTCATGTACGCGCGGAACACGCCAAGGCCAGAAACCGTCCATGTGGCGCTGCGCACTTCGCCTCCGCACTCGAACGTCTTCACGAACCTCGCGGTGTCGCACACATTGTCGTCGCCCTTCGGAACCGGTCCATCCACCGCGATGAACGCCGCAAGAAACATTGCCAGCATTTTTGCTCTCCTTCCTTGAACTTGAACCGCGCAATAAAACTCTTCAGCTGCGCTCTTGCCTTACATGCCTCAATTGTTGTATAATATCCGCACCTTTCAGGAGGGTTGGCGGAGCGGTCGATCGCGGCGGTCTTGAAAACCGTTGACCATTCACGTGGTCCGGGAGTTCGAATCTCTCACCCTCCGCCACCTGCCGCGCGAAGGCCGCGCGGATAATCAGCACGCAGTCACGAAGTCGTCTAGGAGGCCGGCCATCACGCCTTTCGCCGCCGCAGACGCGGCTATCACCTCTTCGTGGCAGAGCGGCTTCGCCGAGATGCCGGCCGCGAGATTGGAGACTAGCGAGAGCCCGGCCACCTGCATTCCGCACGCATGGGCGAACACGGCCTCGGGAACTGTGCTCATTCCCACCACGTCGGCGCCAAGGTGTCCGTACGCGCGGATCTCCGCCGGCGTCTCGAATGCCGGACCAGATGTGAACGCATACACGCCCTCCATCACGCGGAGACCGCGCTTGTTCGCCGCGCCGTGCAGCACGTCGCGCAGATGCTGCGTGTAGATTTCCGTCATGTCGGGGAAACGCGCGCCCCACTCGGGATTGTGCGGACCTATGAGCGGATTGATGCCCACGGTGTTCACATGGTCGCGCAGGATCACGAAGTCTCCCGCACGCAGCGCGGGATTGAGCCCGCCTACCGCATTCGTGAGCAGGATCTTGCGTCCGCCCATTCTCCTGAAGAGCTCCACAGGAAGCACCACTGCCTCCCAGCCCACGCCCTCGTACCAGTGGCGGCGTCCGCAGAACGCTGCGATGCGGCGTCCGGCGCGCTCGTAGAGGCGGAACTCGCCCGCGTGACCAGCCACCGTGGCCGCGCCAAGGCCCGGGATGTCGGCATACGAGAAACGCGCGATCGTGCGGTCGCACGTGAGGGCGTCGCCCCAGCCGCTGCCGAGAACTATCGCGAGGTCGGCGGGGCGGTTGAAGCATTCGTCCGGCAGGAATCCCGCCGCGGCGTCAAAGAACTTCGTGTCCATTCCAGGTGATCCTTCCTTCTAGCGCCGTGCACACGGGCCATGCGGCGAAGCGCATTCCGGTGAACGGCTGGTTTGATGATTTCGTGTGAAAGAGAGACGGGTCCACGGCGCGGTTCGCCTTGAGGTCGATCACCGTGAAGCTGCGCACCGAAGGCGTCTCGCCGATTAGGGCGGCGGGTCCGGTCGTCCAGCGCTCAGCCCATGCGCGCGGGTCCATGCCCTCCTCCTCCACCATCACGTGCCATGTTATCGCGGCCGCGGTCTCGAGGCCCACTATGCCGTTTGCGGAAGTTGCGAAGCCGCCCTGCTTGCGCGAGGCGTGGTGAGGGGCATGGTCCGTCGCGAAGAGCCCCAGAGTGCCGTCCTTCACGCCTTCGCGGATCGCCGCCACGTCCTCGCGCGTTCCAAGGGGCGGCGCCATTTTCCAGTTGGCGTCGTCACTCGGAATGTCGTCGCACGAGAGAAGCAGATGGTGCGGCGTGGCCTCGCCCGTCACCGGCAGACCTTCGCGCCGCGCCGCGCGGATGAGCTCCACCGTGCCGGCGCACGAGATGTGCTGCACGTGGAGCGCGCAACCCGTCATGCGGCAGATCGAGATGTCGCGCCGCACCGCCTCGGTCTCTGCCTCGGGAGGCATCACAGGAAGGCCGAACCGGCGCGCCACGGCGCAGTCGCGCATCACGCCGCCTGCTAGAAGTGACGGCACCACAGCGTGCTGCATCACGGGGCGGACGAGCTTTGCCGCACGACGCATCGCCGCCTCCATCACATGGGCGTCTTCCACGAACGAACCGTCGTCCGTGAATGCCACCGCGCCCGCCGCGGCAAGCGCCTCGAGGTCTGCAACCTCGCGCCCGAGGCGTCCCTTGGTGATGCACGCGGAAGGCGCGATGCGCACGGGCAGAGACGCCTCTTCTATCTGCTCGCGCAGCCACTGCGCGCTGTCGCCCGCAGGCGTGGTGTTCGGCATCGTGGTGACGCACGTGAAGCCTCCCGCGGCAGCAGCTGCTGCACCCGTCGCGCGCGTCTCAGCCTCCGGCGTGCCTGGATCGCGGAAGTGCACGTGCACGTCGCGCAAGCCGCCCTGCACGACAAAGTACCGGGATTCGTCGCGGTACCGCTCTGGCACCGCCGCGGCATCTAGAGCAGAACCATGTGTTTTGACACTATTTGACATGGCCCTATTATACCAAATTTTCACGGTGTGCGCGAAAAATCAACGGGGCTCGTCGTCGTCGACAATGCCGAATCCGCGCGGACCGTATATGCCGTTGCCAGAGCTGATGAATGCGCTGTGCGTGGCCTCGTCCACCCAGCCCGGCTTTCCCCCTGCCATGTACGGCTGGTGGAAGGCCTCCACGTGGCCGTCGAGAAACGCCATGTTGCAGTGGCGCTTCGAGCCTACGCCGTGGCGGAAGGCCTGCGTGCCGGCCTTGCGAAGCGACGCGGCGGAATTGTCGTAGTGCTTGTCCTGAAACGGCGCACGCATGAACTTGTTCGGTCCGCCCGAGTAGCCGCCATCGCCGAACACCACCACGCGATCCGGATGGAGCACGTCGTCGAAGCGCGCGGGATACATTCGCGAACCCTTGTCGTTCTCGACGCGGCCGAGGAAGCAGACATTGTAGTTGTAGCCGGTCATGCGGTTGCCGTCCC
>CAMIVJ010000258.1 GCA_946401765.1 uncultured bacterium
CTTTTCCATGACCGTATTATACCACACCTGCTACTTCACGCGCAACCAGACAGCACGGTGGTCGCTCGGCTCCGAAGGAGGCGAGAGCCATCTCTCCAGCTGCGCCTCGAACCCACGATGCAGGATGTAGTCGAAGGTGGAGTCGGGGAACCTGCCGCGCCCGGGGCATGTGCCGCGTTCGGAGAGGGGCGCGCCCGCGAAGCAGTTGACGTAGCCGGCGTCGACTAGCATCGAGACGGTCTTCTCGCCCGGAAACGCGCCGTCGAACGGGCTCGTGTTGAAGTCGCCCGCTATGATGGTCCGCGTCACGCGCCGCCCGTCCGGCGAGCGGATCCTCTTCGTGAGGTCCACAAGCTGGCTCGCGGCCAGCTCCCTCTTCGCCACGTTAGATATCCCGTCTTCAGGCGTCTTCGCGCCGTAGTTGCTCTTCAGATGCACGCAGTAGCAGGCCACAAGCCCGTCCGCCCCCGCGTCGAGAAGCGCATACGCGTAGCCGCGCGGCGGAAGAATCTTCTTCGAACGCCGCCAGTAGGAGAAGTTCGCGTCCAACACCGGGAGGTCGGTTGCGATTCCGTTCTGCTGCCAGCCAAGACGCCTGTCCCACATGCGGAAGGCGCTCACCGACGCCACCTTGAGTCCGTTCGTTCCGCCGATCCTCGCCACGAAGTTTGTGCACACGTCTTCGCTGCGGAGCTCCTGGAAGAAGAGCACCACGTGGTCGCCTGGGCGCCGCCGCGCGATGCCTGCGCGAATCGCCGCCGCCGCGTCGTCCATCGCGCGTTCCTCCACAGGCACCGGCGCGCGGTGCTCAGCGCGCCCGCTCGGAAACCAACGCAGGTTCCACGAGCCTACGAGAAGCTCGGCAAAGCATAGGATGCTGCAGAGCGCGGCATGCATCGCCTACCACACCGACACCGCGCCAAGCGCGTCGCGCAGGATGTTCCCGGCAGCGGTCTCGCGCGTCTGGCGGCCGGCCGAGCCCAGCACCACAACCACCACGCGGCGGCCGTTGCGCGAGGCGGTGAGCGCGATCGACGAGCCGGAGGCCGCCGTATAGCCGGTCTTCAGTCCGTCGCAGCCCGGCACGGGACGCGCATAGCCGTCCTTGTCATGGCTTCCGGGAAGAAAGTAGTTGTGCGTGCCGAGCGCGAACGGCTTCTTGGCGCCGTCCGTCACGGTGCGGGCCGCGCACGACGTGAACTTCAGCGCGCCTGGAATGTGCACCACATGCCGGCACAGCTTCGAGATGTCGGCCGCAGTCGAGATGTCGAAGCCTCGCTTCTCCTTCGCGCCGGGCGGAAGACCGTTCGGCGAGGCGTAGCGGGTTGAGTCCATGCCGAGCTCGTGGGCGCGGCGGTTCATCCGCGCCACGAAGGCGTCCACCCACGTGCGCCCCTTCGCGTCTGGCGGCAGCGGACCCTTCCCGCCGCTCCTCGCCCAGGCCGAATGCTCTGCCAGCACAACAGCCGCGTCGTTCGCGCTCTTGACCATCAGCGCAAAAAGAAGATCCTCCACCGTCATCGTCTGGCCCGGGAGAATGCCCACCTTCGATGGCTCCATCGATGCCGCGTAGGCACTTGCGGCCGCAGAGTCGGAAAGGCCGTATAGCCCGGCCCTGACGTCCTCCATCACGAGAAGGAACGTCATCAGCTTCGTGACGCTGGCAGGATAGGCCGTGGTGCGCTCGTGGTCGGCGAACAGCACTCGCCCGGAATCGGCGTCCACGGCGATTGCGCTGCGGTACGGCACGCGCGGACCATTCCCGGGGCTTCCCGTAGGAGGAGGAGGTGTGCTGCGCGCGCCCACAGCGGCGGGTTTCGGCGGCTGCGCCCTGCGCGCGCCTGGACGCACGGCGGCACGCGGCTGCGCGGACCTTGCCGCCGGTCTTGAAGACTGCCTCTGCGCCGGCTTCAACGCCGGCCTTGCAGCCGGCTGCGCACTGCGAGGCTGCGCTGCGGCTGCCGGCGAACCGCCGATTATTATCGGCCCCTTCTTGATAGGCGCCACGGCAAGCACCGTTCCCGCTGCTGCGATTCCCGCAAGCAGGAACACACGTCTGTTATGTCGCTTCATGAGCATGCCAGGACCTTCCTCGTTCTTAATTTCCAGCGGAAGGAGAGCGCGCCTTGTATCCGTCCAGCAGCTTCTTCGCGCAGTTGGTGGTCACCGTCTGCGCGCCGCGTCTGAAAGCCTCGACGGCGTCGTCGAGATCGTCCACCGTCCACACGTGAAGCTCAAGGCCTGCGTCCTTGATCTTCTTCATGTATTCCGCCGTGGTCACCTCGGGGATGTAGCGCAGGTCCACTCCGTCGGCGCCCATCTCCTTCGTGACGGCAACTATCTCCTCCGCCGGAACGGGCTTCGCGCCCGGCTTCCAGCCCCTGCAGCAGTTGAGGCAGGAGAGCACCTTGTACTCCGGCATCATCTTCTTGAACGCCTTACCGCACTCCACGGTGCCGCAGAGGAACAGCGTGTTCTTGGCGTTGGCCTTCGTCTGCCTGTCGAACACAGCCTTGACGTAGGGCACGATGTCGGCGGTTCTGGACTTGACGTCGATGTAAAGCCAGCGCCCGTCGCGCGTGAGCTCTAGCACCTCTTCGAGGAGGGCAGGACGCGTTCCGGCGAACTTCGAGCCCTTGAACTTGCCCCAGCTCCCGACGTCCAGCCCAGACAGCACGCTCCACTCCACGTCAGTGCACTTGTTCGTGTTCACCCCCGCAGTCGTGCGCGTGAGCGTTCTGTCATGGAACGTGAACACGCGCTTGTCGGCGGAAAGATAGATGTCGCACTCGAATCCGAAGCCGCGCGAGACCGCCGTCTTGTACGCAGGCAGCGTGTTTTCAGGCGCGTCCACCGACTCTCCGCGATGGGATATGAACGTGGAAAGTCCTGGCTCCGCCGCGACGGCGCCGAACGCCGCCGCCAGTGTCGCCGCACACAGCATTGTCATGGCTTTCATGGCTTAATCACTCCAGGTCGTCCTTTTCAGTGTCTTCGAGATACTTGAGCACGAAATGCAGCTCGCGGCCGCGACGGTCCACCGTCACGTCCATCTTCGACTTCGTCGGAAGGCCGTCGAGCGCCTTCTTGTAGATGGCGTCGAGGTCCTCGATCGTCTCCACCTTCGTGCCGTCCATGCTCCTGATGATGTCGCGGCGGCGAAGCCCCGAGCTTGCGGCGTTGCCCTCCCATGATGTCGCCGCCACGTACACGCCTCCTGACGGCGCGAAGAAAGCGAGGTCGGGCTCGTTGAAGCGGTTGATCTCCTTCGCCGTGAAGCCCCAGCGGGAGAACACCTTCTCCTCGCCCTCCACCTTCCCCTTCTCGCGCGGCGCCACGTTCGCCGTCAGCGCCTCGCCGCCGCGCATGTAGTCGATCTTCACCGACTTCTCGAACGGGAATCTGCCGAGCATCCGCTCAAGGGCGGGCATGTCCTCGTAGTTGAGCGCCGTCACCTGTCTGCCGTCAACGGACACGATGCGGTCGTTGGCCTTGAAGCCGGCCTTCCTCGCGGGCGAACCGATGTCGGTGCCTGCCACTATCACGCCGTTCGTGAACGGGAAGTAGGTGTTGCGGTTGAAGTCGTGCAGCGGCTGGAACTGGAAGCCGAACCAGCTCCAGTTGGCGTTGCCCTTCTCGCGGAGGAACGGCACCACCTCGAGTATCGTGGTGGAGGGGATCGTGAACGCCTGCGCGCCTGACGTGTTTCCGCGCGCGTTGAGGCCCACCACGCGCCCGTGTGTGTCGACGAGCGGTCCACCCGAGTTGCCGGGAGAGATGGCTGCGTCTGTCTGGTACCAGAGCGTGTACTGCCCGCACTTCTCGAGGTAGCGGTCGGTGCACGACACGATGCCCATCGTGACCGAGCGGGCGAGCCCCCACGGGGCGCCCATCGCGAGCACCACGTCGCCCACCTTCACCGGATCCGGCGAGAGCTCGGCCGCCGGGAGGTCGGCAGCGCCCTCGGGGCGCACAAGCCGCAGCAGGGCCACGTCCATGTCCTTGTCGCTGCCAACCACCTTCGCGTCGTACGCCGTGCCGTCCGAAAGAAGGCAGCGTATCTCCACGGCCTTGTCGATCACGTGATGGTTCGTGAGCAGTTCGCCTTCCTTCGAGATCACAACGCCCGAGCCGGACGCCGTGTGCTTGCCGTCCTTGCCGTCGTCAAGGTCCTTGCACACCACGCGCACATACACGAGCGCAGGGAACACCTTCGCCTTGGCCTCCAGCACCACGTCGCGGAAGTCGCTCTGCCTCGGCCCCAGGCATCCAGCAGCCAGCAACGCGCACGCAAGGGACAATGTCATGGTCTTTTTCATCTTGGTCTTCTCTCTTTTTGGTGTGTTCATATCGCCAGCATCGCGTCGATTGCGCGCTTCGCCCTCACGGCTATCTCCTGAGGCACTGTCACCCGCGGAGACATGTCGCGCAGGCAGTCGCGCACCTTCTCGAGCGTGGCCTTCTTCATGTTCGGGCATCTAAGCTCGGCCGCCGGCCAGAACGTCTTCTCCGGGTTCTCTCCGCGCAGTCGGTGAAGAATCCCCTCCTCGGTGCCGACGACGAACTCCTTCGCCGCGCTCGTGCGAGCGAACGCGCACATCCCCCCCGTGGAAAGGCGTTCGTCCGCCGCGTCGCGCACGTCCTTCCTGCACTCTGGATGCACCATCACCGGCGCGCCGGGATGCGCGGCGCGAGCATCTTCGATGTTCTTCGCGGTGAGGCGCGCGTGGGTGGGACAGTACCCCGGCCACAGCACGTACTCGGTTCCGAGAAGCCCCGCGATGTGCGATCCGAGATGCTGGTCCGGCACGAAGATTATCTCGCGGTCCTTCGGAAACGTCTTCATCACGCGCTCGGCGTT
>CAMIVJ010000259.1 GCA_946401765.1 uncultured bacterium
GCGTCTCCACGCCGATCCACGCCACGCGGATGCGGTCCTTGCCCTTCCTGAGCGCATATTCCGGGTTGAATGCGCGCTTCTTGAGGAGCGCGGCGATGGACTCCGCGGGAAGCTCCTCGCCGCTCGACCAGCGCTCGCCGGAGCGACGACGGAAAACTCCTACCGAGAACTCGCCGTCTTCAGTCACGGCGAAAGGCTGACGGCCGCGGCTGGAGACGTGGCGCACGTCCGGACGCACCACGCCGCCGCGCGCGAACTCGAACCCGATCACGCGTTCCGGTATCATGTCGAAAGTGATTTTGCCGTCCATGCTGCGCGTTGAGCACGTGTAGAGCGTCTTGAGGAAGAGCTTGGCCGCGTTCTCGCCGTACACCTTCATCGGCGTGAACTCCTTGGGCAGCTTGCCGTCCTTGAAGCGCACCACCGCGAGCGCGTACCTGTCGAATGCGCCCACCCACTCAAGCGCCGTGCGCGAGCCGTCCGGCATCACGGCCTCGATCTTGTCGATCTCCGCCGTCTTCGACGCGTCCAGGTTGAGCGGTATGATCACCTCGCCGTTCTCAAGGGCGAAGCCGACGACGTCGATGTCCGTCTTTCTGCCGTCGTCGTCGTCGCTGCTGATGAACATTCTTCCGCTGCGTTCGCTGCGCTTCTCCTCCTCGCGGTGCACGTACACCGGCACTAGCGACGCCTTCACCTTGGCCTTCAGCGCCTCGAGGCGCGCGTCGAATTCGCCAACGGGCTCGCTCTTCCATGTCGAGGGCGCAGTGAACACGGCGTCGTCGACCGCCACCGGAGAGTCAAAGCAGAGCGACGCCGCCTCGCCCTTCGCATCGAGCACCAGCGTGTTTCCAGGGACCTGCACGATGTCCTTTCCGATGTCCGGATAGTGGCGGAACTTCGCCGCCGGACTCGGTGTGAGGCCCGAGACCATCTGCCCGTTCTCCTTCACGAGGAAGAAGAACTTCGCCTCGGCAAGCGGCACCGATCCCTTCGCGCGGAACTCGATCGGCTTCGCGCCGTCGATGGGCTTCTCCGTCTTCAGCTCGACTGCGCCCCTGCCGGGAAACCGCCGCACGGGCTTGGCGGCGTACCTGCGGCCCGCGAACTCCACCTCCACGGAGGCGACGAGGTTCGACTTGATCATTAGATCCTGCACCATCACGCGGTCAGGCGCCACCACGTATCCCGCCATGTCCATGGGACGCTCCTCCTTGACGTATTCGGATACGCCGCGGCGGTGTATGCTGTTGCAGTTGGGGCACATGTACGGCAGCGAGAAGCCATCGTCGTCTTCGTCCTCCGGCTCGTTGAAGTGCACCAACACCGTAGCCGTGGAGGCCGAATGGCGCGCCACCAGCTCGCGTGTGCGCGCAAGGCGCGAGGCGGGTTTTTCCTCGCAGAACGCCGCGGCGGCAATCGAAACCGCGACGACAATGCAAAATGCTTTTTTCATAACTTCTCCTTTTGTAAAGACGGTATGCTTTCTGATACGCAGATGATTTTATCAAATCCCCCGTCCAAACACAACATAATTGGCCGGCGGAGCCTTTCATTTGGCAGTAAGCCGCTTGTACGCCTCCGCATAGCGACGGCCGAACTCGCGCAGCGAACGCGTGTCGAAGTGGACGTTGTCGGACTTCGCCTTCAGCCCTTCCGACGGCACCACCAGATAGCCGCTCACAACACCTTCCAGACGGTGCAGCTGCGCGTTTATCTCGCGCCATCTGCATTTGCGCTCGTCAAAATAATGCCCCAGCTCGCCGGCAATGAAAGGCACTTCGCCGAACTCCCTTCTGAAGGACACTATCATGGACTTGAACTTCTTCCCCCATTGCGCCGTGCGTTTCGCCGACGAGGCGTCCGACTCGCCCTGATGCCATAGGATTCCCTTCAGAGTGCCGCTCTTGAGCGCAATCCTGGTGCGCGCAACTGCGTTGGACCAGAGATCGCCGCCCTCCACCCATCTGTCGATTCCGGTTCCTCCCACGGCGACAGGCACAAGGCCCACGGTTATTGATGTATCCGCATCCGCCACTGCCCGCGCGAACGACGCTCCCAACCCCGCGCCGGCGATCTTCTTGTCGTAGTGCAGCGGCTCCACCGCCGATACCCATTTGCCGGACGCGTCAAGCTTCAGCACACGCTCTGCAGACACGCGGTTCGTCTTGTCCAGCACGCCGCGTCCGGCCATGTTCGACTGCCCAACGAGCAGAAACACATGGAACTTCGCCCTGTCCGCCGGCAAGGCTGATGCGCACAGAGCAGCGGCGCAGAACGACAGCACGACTGCCGCAACGAACGTTTTTCTTCTCATGTTGGACATCTCTGGCCTCCGTGACTTTTTAATGCGTCTATTTTCCCATATTCAACCGTGCAAGACAAGCACAAAGGCGCGTGTAGATGCGGCAGAGCGCATTTGCGATCCCGCGCCACCATGCCCTGGCGCGCCATGCCTTCACGAACCTATACGGAATGCGCCTTGAATACGGCACCTCGGCAACGGCGGCATGGCAAGAGGGCGAAGTCTCCGCAAGTCGGGCGTCAAATGCTGCAATGTCGAATCCTCGCGCGCGGCGTCTATCCCCGAAGATGCACCCGCGGTACACATCCGCCACAAGCTCCGCAAGGCGCCGCGCAAGCGCCGCCGAACGCGCACTCTGCGCATGCGCCGCGATCTCGTCGAACTGACCTGCCATGTGCAGCGCCACTTCGCCGCGCATCCACCACGCGCACGCAAGCGCCTCGCCCGACATCGTCTGCCCTTCCCGTCCCAGCAGATACCTGTACAGGACGCGTGGAAACCGCACCGCGCTTCTTACGCCTGCAAGCGGCAGAAACGACCATTCAAGATCGGTGTAGGAAACTCCCTCCAGCTGGCGGTAGCCAATCTCGCGCAGCATCTGCGTGCGGTAGGCGACGCCGTGCATCATCACGGGAGGCGCCGCGAGAATCTCCGCGGGGTCGATCGTCCGTCCAGGAGCGAACGGAATCTTCTCGGTTCCGGTGACGCGTCCAGAGGCATCAACCACGGAATAGTCGGAGAACACCATGTCGGGACGCGGCTCGGCGAGGCCCGCAAGAAATTCTACGAACGCGGCGAGCGCATCCCCGTCGAAAGTGTCGTCCGCATCGAGCACCTTCACGTATTCGCCGCGCGCCACGCCTAACGCCGCGTTGATGCAGCTGCCGTAGTTGCCGTTCTGCTTGTCTATGACTCGCACCGCGCCTGGACTGCGCCGCGCGAAGGCATGTGCGATCTCGCCGGTGCGGTCCTGCGAACCATCGTTCACAACGATCACATCCAGACTGCCCATGGATGATGCCTGGAGCTCAAGACTGCCAAGGCAAGCCGGCAGATAGCTCTCCATGTTGAACGCCGGCACTATCACGGTGAGCACTGGAGCGGCGGCGTTCATGGATTCTCCCCTACTATGCGCATGCGGCGCAGGAACTGCACAAGGCGCCCGCGAAGGCGGCGCGGGGAGGAAAGAGCGTCCAGCGCTACGCCAATTGCGCGACGCACCGTCCACCACGCCCGGCCGACGGGCGGCAAGTCTGACGCCTGCATGCTGCGCGCTATCTCGCTTTCGTCGGGATTGTCCCAGGATGTCTGCGCGCACACCGCAGGCTGTACGCGGAACAGCTCGATCGTTCCCTGGTCCACCCACCTTCCCCATGTGTCGTTCATCACGCGTATCGGCGAGTTGTCTGCAAGCATTGCCTCGGCGGCGCGGCGCGTGAGCGCATACCCTTCCGCTCCCCACGCCCACGATGCACGCTTCAGAGAGAAGTCCGCCAGGGCGTCATCGTTATTGTGCGGAGTTCGCGCATGGTCGCCGAACAGCGCCACCTGCGCGCGGAATGCATCCACCTCTTTCTCCGCCCAGGCGAGCGCCTCGGGAAATCGGTCGCCAAGCACCACGTCGTCCTCAAGCACGCACGCCACGTCAAGGCCGCGCTCGATCATTGCGCGCTGGGCGCGCTGATGGCTCATCGCGCAGCCAAGCTGTCCTCGCACTATCGGAGCGAGAGTGCAGCACCACCAGCCCAGGCGGCTGAGGGCGCGGCTGCGCGCAGTCTCGTCGAGCTGCGAGTCGTCAACTGCATCAAGACGTTCCCATTTGACGCCAAGCTCTGCAAGGCGCGCGGCCACGCGCTGGAGGCGCGCAGTCGATCGGGCCATGTTTATGACGAACACCGTCATGCGTGCACGGTCAGAAGCTTATGCTGAACTCCCAGCGGATGAAGTACGACGGACGCGACGAGTCGTAGTAGTCGCCGGGGTTGAACACTTCAGCCATGATGTGGCCGAAGACTTCAAAGCGGTCGATGCCGCGCGCCTTTTTGGGGGCGAGGAGTATCGGGAAGTCGTAGCGCACCACGGAGAGAACACCCTTGAACATGCTGTCGCCCGAACCGTCGGCATGTCCGATGCGGTCCTGCACAGCCGCGAAGATCGGGCCAGAATATGCGGCAACGCGGTGACGCGGACCGATGTTCAAGCCGAGCTCGAGCTTCGTGTATATCATGTTGCTCCAGAAGCCAAGGCCGTATAGCGTGCCGTACTGGAAGAGCTCGGAGTCCTGCGGCCAGCGGCCCCAGAGCGGATCCCAGGCGGTGTCGTTGTCGTCCGCTCCGGTGCGGTTCCTGTCGCCGGAAAGATAGTAGGAGCTCAGCCGTGCGTAAGGCTTGAGGCCCTGCGCCTCGCGGTCTCTGTGGAAGTCGACGGCCATGTAGCCCATCGTGCCGCCGGCCTGCTTCCGGCCGCTGTCGGCCGTGCCGAACTGATGCGCGCCCTCGAACTCGAAGGAGACGTTCTCGGTGTGCTCGGGTGTGCGGAGCGCGCCGAAC
>CAMIVJ010000260.1 GCA_946401765.1 uncultured bacterium
TTCACCTCGGGGGCGCGGCCGCGGAAGCGGCGGAACACCTCCATCGGATCCACGCTGCCGCCAAGGGCGAGGAACGTGTCGCGATAGCGGCGGCCAAGACGGCGCACCGCGGCCTCGTCGCCAAGACCGGCCTCCTCGAACGCGCCGAAGACATCAGCGCTCATCACCTCGCTCCACTTGTAGCCGTAATACCCCGCCGCGTACCCGCCGGCGAAGATGTGGCTGAACGAGTTGAGCGTCCTGTCCTCGGGAATGGTGCGGCCGGGAATCAGCTCGTCGAAGACCTTGTTCTTCAGCGCGTTGGGATCGGCCGGCGGCTTCACGTGAAGCTCCATGTCGACCTTCGCGTACGCGAGCTGGCCGAGGGACGCATTGGCGGCGCGGTAGTTCTTGGCGGCGCGCACGCGCGCAAGCAGAGTGCCGGGAATCGGCTCCTTCGTATCGACATGGCGCGCAAACGACTTCACCGTCGCCTCGTCGTAGCACCAGTTCTCCATGAACTGCGAGGCGATCTCCACAGCGTCCCACTCGATCATGCCGAAACCGGATGCGGCCTCGTCGTCAACCGTTGTGAGCATGTGCTGCAGGGCGTGGCCGAACTCGTGGAAGAGAGTCTCCACCTCCGAGAAGCGCATGAGGGCGCGTCCTGACTTGTCGGGCACCGCCTGGTTGCAGCACACGAGCGCGAGCGGCAGCTGCACCGAACCGTCCGCCAGGCGCATGCGCGAGCGGAAGCTGTGCGCCCACGCGCCGCCGCGCTTCGTTGCGGGACGCGAGTATGGATCGAAGTAGAAGTGCGCGATCACGTTGCCCTTCTCGCCGCGCACGCGGTAGAAGCGCACGTCGGGATGCCACACCGGCGCCTCGCCGTCAGCAGGCTCCACGGTGATGCCGAAGAGGCGCGTGGCGAGCCTGAAGAGGCCGTCCAGCACGACTGGCAGATCGAAGTACTTCGAAAGCTCCTCCTCGGAATACGAGTACAGCTTCTCGCGCTGGCGCTCGTTCCAGTAGGCGCGGTCCCACGGCTCGATCCTGCCGGTCCAGCCCGCGCCCTGCGCGAACTTGTCGAGCGCGGCGTCCTCCTTCACGGCGAACGGACGCGACGCGTCGGCAAGCTTCGCGATGAGAGACTCCACAGCCGCCACAGACGGCGCGGACTTCTCCGCGAGCGAGACTTCCGCGTAGCTCTTGTACCCCAGCAGCTCCGCCAGCTCCTGCCTCAGCGCCAGCAGCTTCGCCACGATGGGAGTGTTGTCGAGCGCGCCCTCGCTTGCGCGCGTGCACCTCGCCCTGCACAGCGCCTCTCGCACGGGACGGTTCTTCGAATGCTTCATGAACGGGAAGTACACCGCGTCCTCGATCGACGCCTTCCACGGTCCCTTCGCCGGATCCCCGTCACCCGCCAGCACCTTCTTCAGCGACTCAGGCAGTCCTTCCGTCTCCACCTTCGTGGTGAGCAGCACCGAGAACGCCTTCGTCGCGTCGAGCACATGGTCGCGATAGTCCGCCTCAAGCTTCTCGCTCTCCTCCTGGATCTCGTTGAAGCGCTTCTGCTTAGCCCCTTCCAGAGCCACGCCCGAGAGCTCTGCGCTGCTCATGTTCTTCTCGAGGATGCGGATGCGGCACGCGAGCTGCGCGCTCGGCGCCTTCTTCGCCTCGGCCTCGAGCTTGCCCTTCAGCTCCTTGAAGCGATCGTAGAACCGCCGCGACTGCCCCACTCGCAGCTCGAAGGCCACAAGGTCGCCCTGGTACTTCTTCTGCACCTTGCGCCAGCCCTCGCTGTTGCACACGCTCAGGAGATGCGTTATGCACCTCCAGGCGCGCCAGAGCGGACGCTGCGCGTCGGCAAGCGCGAGGACAAGGCCTTCCCACGTTGCGGGCGCGTTCTTCTCCAAGGCGTCAACGCGCGTCTTCGCCTCGGACAGAAGACGCGGCAGCGCCTCGTCCGCCGCCTCAGGCGTCATCTTGGGGAAGTCGGGGAAATCGGCTACGGGCAGAAACGGATTTGCCATTGACTACCTCCCCTGCTTCGCGCAATCCACGAGCGCCTTGCGCACGGCCTCGCCGTCGGCGCATCTCACGACATTGGGGAGATCCGCGGGAATGGCATCCATCTCCTCCACGCTTCCAAACGCGAAGATGGTTCCGCCCTTCTTCGCGAAGTCGCAGACGAGCCGCGAGAATTTGCCTTTAGACGGGTGTGGCAGCACAAGCGCGTCGCAGTGCTCGAGTTCGCCGTAGTTGATCGTCTCGCCCGCCACGGCGCGAATGTCGAGAGAGGTCTCGCGGTAGAGCTGAGAGACGAGAATCGCGGAGTCCTTGCGCAGGCTGCCGCTTAGGAAGCCCACCGAGAGGTTGCCGCGCGTGCGCTGCGGATATTCGGACTTGAACTCGCGTCCCGTGACGTACTTGAGGCCGCCGCGGATGATGTCCTGCGTGTGGGTGAAGCTTTCAGGGTGCGGCGATGTGCAGGCGATGCGTCCCTTGCCGAACGTGCCGGCGAGCACGGCGGGGTATCCGGCCATCACAGGTGTGGTGTTCGTGTTGAACGAGTACACGCCGTCGCAGGCGAATGTGGCCACCACGCGGATGTCGGCGCCTGGGATCGCCTCGCAGGGAACGGGAACCGGGCCGCCGTGGTAGCGCACTTCGCGCTTGGAGTTGGGCTTGAGGCCGAACATGTCGGCATTGTCCGTGAACTTGATGGTGAGATTGTCGCATCCGCCGCGGTACGGACTCAGCTGCGCCTTGTAGGGCATCATGCCGAGGCGGCCGGACGTCTTCTTGCTGTCGCCAAGCGACATCGCGAGGTAGCATCCCGCGCATGTGCCGAAGTAGCCGCCACCCGCGCGCACATACTCCACGAGGTTGGAGCATCCCTCGGGCTTGAGCGTCTGCGCCTGCGTGCTGCTCATGCCGCCGGGCGCGATGTACAGGCCCACGTCCTTGAGCGCGCCGTTGCGCACGTCCTCGGCGTTCACCACCGTGAAGTCGCAGTCGGGCGAGAGTGAGAGCATCTTGATCCAGCGCACCGCGGCGCATCCGCTCGCGCCGGGTCCTGCATAGAACGCGGCGCGCACGGCGTTGGCGTTCTTGGGCGGGGGCGCCTTGCGCGGCGGAGGAAGAGGCGCCGACTTCAGCTCAAGCAGCTTGCGCGCCACGTTGCCGGGCCTGCGGACCACTACGAGGTTCGCGTGGGGCTTGAACGCGGAGGCCACGCGGCCCCATGTGACCACGCGTCCGCCGCGTTCCATGAACGCCGTGAACTTCGCCATCATCGCGCCGCCCGCGAGCTTGGCCACCACATTCGTGTCGGCGGCGTCAGGAACGACGAGCGCGTCCACATGGCGCAGGTCGGTGCGCAGAATCTCGTCGTTGGAGTACGGCACAACGTCGAAGTCGTCGCTGCGCACAAGCTCGCGCGCGAGCTCGGCGGCAATCGGGCCGGGACCAGGCTTGCACCACCAGCCCACGGCGAGCTGGTCTCTCTTGCGCTGCGGCGCGGCGAGCTTGATGTCGCGTCCCGTAAGGAACTTGAACGCAGCCTTCACCGAAGGCCATGTCTGCGGATAGTATTCGGGGTGTCCCGCGAAGAGCCACACGCGTCCCTTGCCGAAGGTGCCCGCCACGGAGCTCGCGCCGCCGCCCATCGATGGCATGTTGGGCTTGGAGGAGTAGGAGTGGAGGTTGCTCTTGAAACGCGCCATCACCTTGAAGTCGGCGCCAGGAACGACGTTCGTGATCGGGTCCATCACCGGGCCGCCGTTGAAGCGCTCCATGCGCTCAAGTCCCTTCCCCTTCTTGACTGCGATGCCGAACAGCTTTGCGGCCTCTTCGGTGTACTCCACCTGCAGCATCGCCTCGCCGCCCCAGCCGCCGCTGCGGTGCTTGTAGGGCGCAATTCCGAGGATCTTCTCCTTGGGCGGCTTGCCGTCCTTGCCGGGCTTGGGGTCCCCGTGCATCATGAGGAACGCGCCGGCGCAAGTGCCCACGTAGGCGCCGCCCTGCTCGATGAAGCGGCGCAGCTCGCGCTGGCCGGCCTCGCCGAGCTCGTCGGCCTCGATGTTGCTCTTGCCGCCCGGCATAACCACCACGTCGGCGAAGCGGAGCGCGCCGCCGCGTATGGCCGCGCCGTCCACATACGTCGCCACCACGTCGGGAGACTGGTCCATGATCTGCATCCAGCGGAACTGTCCCACGCCGCGCGCGCCAGGGCCCACGTACACGGCGGCGCGCACGGGCGCGCCCGATGCGATCGCCTCCCACGCCTCTGGCGAGCCTCCTTCCGGGCTTGAAGGCGGGAACAGCGCGCACCCCGCCGTCACGAGCAGCGTTCCAATCGCCATTCCGAGCATCGCCCGGCGGCCGATCTTGCACATGGACATCTCTTGTCTCCTTGCGTTAACGATTTCTACCTTTCGGTGATGACCTGCGATTATACCAAACTATCCCCTTCGATTGCAAGATTGGCGCGATGGAAGTTTCGGGGTTTCGGGTTTCGGGTTTCTAGTTTCTAGTTTCTGGTTTCGGGTTTCTGGTTTCGGGTTTCGGGTTTCGTGTTTCTAGTTTCTGGTTTCGGGTTTCTAGTTTCGGGTTTCGAGTTTCTAGTTTCGGGTTTCTGGTTGAAGGTCAAAGGCTGGGCGCTTCGCTGGTAGGGCCGCCTCGATGAGACGGTCGCAATGCCGGGCAAATGCCGGGCGGCTGATTCAAAGTCCCGGAGGCCTGCCCGCCGTAGCTTTAGCGAAGGCGGGTCCCGGTTGTCCCGTATGTCCCGTCAGCCGCAGCTCGCCCTTCTCGGGGAAGCGACACTCTTGTCGCTTCACAATGACGCGCCAAGGCAGAAGCGGCA
>CAMIVJ010000261.1 GCA_946401765.1 uncultured bacterium
ACTACACGTTCACGGGAGACGGCGCGCTTCTGGGTTCCGAGGCCATCACTCTCGGCGGTTCGGGCACGATAACGCTGAACGGACCAAGCCTGGGCGACCAGGAGATCGTGATCGACGCAGGGCGAAGGGTCGTGCTTGGCGAAAACGCATCCGAAAGCGCTCTTGGCACAGACAGCGGATCCACCGGCGGCAAAGTGACGGTGAGAGAGGGCGGCCAGTTCAACGCCAACTACCTCGAGACCACGGCCATCAACACGGCGCCGCGCGCCGAGCTGACGCATCGCAAGACGTTCGTCATCGCGGGCGATGGCCCCGACGGACGCGGCGCGTTCATCAACGACGCCCTCGACGGGCGCACTGTGCACGACACAGTTTGGGCCTCGGTGCTGAGGCGCGTCGAGCTCGCAGGCGACGCGACGATAGGCGGCGTGGACCGCTTCGACGTGCGTGACCGCGTGGGCACCGCGGGCACCGCAACGCCTGGCATCTACGGCCCCGGCAAGAAGCTCACCCTCAAGACCACCGGCTGGTTCGGTCTCATCAGCCATCCGATCGAGGTCGGGAGCATGCTGATCACAGGCGGCGGCGTGTTCCGTCCCGAAGGAGTCGGCGAGGCGATGATCACGATTCCCGGCGGCATAACGCTCGACAATGGCTCGCTCCACTGCTTCAGTAGCGCGTTTCCTGCCGACGTCGCGTTCACCGTGGAGTCCGGCGGAGGCCAGTTCAATGCCCAGAGCGGCACAACGACGATCAAGGGGCCCGTCACGCTGAAGGAAGGCGCAGAGCTTGAACTCGCCGGATCTGGCACGGGATATGCGGTCACATATTCTGGCGGCATGAACGTGGCCTCGGGAACGGTGAGAACGAGCGGCGGCAGGCACAACCTCGCGGGTCCGTACGACGGAACTGTCATTACCCAGGCTGGGGCCGACACCTATCTCGCCAACGGATTCGTTTCTGGCGATCTCGAGGTGACCCACACATCGGGAGGATTCTTCATCCAGGAGGGATCGAAGGCCGGAACGATCAATGTGACGCAGTCGGCTGGTTCGGTTGGCATCCTTGCTGCAAACAATCCGGCGCCGGAATTCACCGCGTTAAACATCACCTCGACGGGCGGCGCGATAGATCTGCGTCCGCAGTCCGCCGGCATGCTCGACGTCGCGGGGCCGATTAACGTGAACCAGAGCGCTGGAAACGTGTACGTCTATGGACCAAACGTCAATGCGGACTACGGTATCGCGCTCACGATGACGGGTTCGGCTGCGACGCTCTCGATCGGACTGAACTCGAGCCGTCCGGGCACGCTGCGCCTCAAGGAGGGCACCGACCTCACGGTCAAGAATCTATATCTTGCCGAGAACGGCACGAAGGCGTGCAAGGGCCATCTCATCATCGACCAGGGGGCGAAGGTCAAGGTCACGGACGGCGTGCGAAACGGACACTGGAGCCAGGTGCCTGACCAGGTGGCCACGCACACCATCGACATCTACGGTGAACTCGACGCAACGGGTATAAACGTGGCCAACCCCTGGGATTCGCCGCGGTCCGAGATTTATGTCAGAACCGGCGCCGTGCTGAAGGCCAACGGATTCTACACGCGTTCCAACTATCCATACGGCAACGGCGTGGGCGCGGGCGAAGGCCGCCAGTGGCTCATGATGGAGGGCGGCAGGCTCGAACTTGGCAGCTACGGCTTCAACGGCAACACGATTCCGGGCGTGGCCAAGGTCGACTTCCAGAATGGCGAAATAGTCAATGTTTCGTCCGCATGGGGCGGTGTGCAGGGCTTCCCCGTGTTCTTCGGCTACGACAAGCTCGGCGGCAGCGTGGTGTTCGACATGGCCGAGTACTACGTCAACTGGAACCAGGCGCTTTCCGGTGCCAGCGACCTCACGATCAGGGGATCCGTCAACTTCACGGGTGCACGTGTGGACGACAGAATGCAAGGCGTGACGCTTGGGAGACTCACGGTTGAGAACACAGGCGGCAACGATCTGCGCGTGACCTCGGCCTTCGTCGGCGGGCTGACGCTGGCGGACGGCGTGAACGCACAGGTGGCCAAGTATTCCGACGAGCGCTACATGTGCGCCGTGGCGGCGGACGGCTCTATGGACTACGCGGCCGCGAGCAACTGGAGCTATCCGTTCGTCTCGTCTGACTTCTTCCCGTTCATAAACCGCTACTATGCCACCCAGGCGCGCTCGAACCTTGCCACTCTCGGGCGCGGCGAGTTCTATGTGCCGGAGGACAAGGTCGGCGTGTGGACTTTCGTGGGCAATTACGACGACAAGATCCGCTTGGACGTGGATGGTGCGCAGGTGTTCAAGACCACGGCATGGAACGCCGTTGGCAAGGGGCAGGTGGAGCTTGCGGCCGGCTGGCACAAGTTCACGATCGCAGTCTATGCCGGCGGAGCTCCCGGTGGAACGTCGATGGCGGGATTCAAGGACCGCATGGCCGTGGGCTACCTGCCTTCGGCATCCGACTCCACTAACGGCAACGACTACATTCCGTTCACGCCCGGCGGCGAGCTGCAGATACGTCCGTGCGTCAACGCCTGCGTGTGGAGCTGGCAGAACGGCAACGCCAATTGGGACACGACCGAGAACTGGGCGCATATAAAGTGCATGGACTCGACGAAGTTCATGCACACGAGCAGCGATTCTTCCAATGCCAACGACTGGAAGAGCTACTTCTCCGGCAAGGCCAGCAAGATCAACGGCTGGTTCAAGGTCGAGCCCGGCAAGGAGGGCGAGTGGGCGTTCAGGATGGCGTACGACGACTACAAGATGGTCACCATCGACGGCGAGGAACTCTTCCGCAAGACCTCGGAGTGGTACAGCGTGTACGAAGGCAAGAAGGAGCTTGAGGCGGGCTGGCACCGCTGGGAGATCCGCTTTGGCGACGGTTCAGGCGGATGGGGGCCGTCGAAGTACAACGGCGTGTTCCTCAACGACGGCAATACTCTCAGCTTCATCGAGCCGGGCAGCACCGAAAACAGGCAATGGAACGAGGACAATATCACGCTTGCGGCGACGCTCGGCGACATTGCCGTCCTTGAGCCTACGGGCATCTACGGCGACCTTGAGCTCGGCGAAGGCGCCACGCTCACGTCTGACGGCACGATGGCTATGCCGATCTTCGGCGCGCTGAAGGGCACCGGCACGCTCGCGGGCTCGTTCGCGTTCGCGGGCGAGCACAACTCGTGGCATGTGGAGGGCGTTAACAACAACCGCGAGCTGGCGAGCGCGAAGTTCGCCGCCCCGACGCGCGCCACGTTCCTTGGGTTGAAGGAGGTCAAGGCCGAGTTTGACGCGAAGCCTGTCTGCTCCGACTACTTCCTCACAGACTCGGAGGTGCCAGATCTCGTAGAAGCCGATCTGGCGGACGTGAAGGCGACCGTCACCGCAGGGAATAAGGACTACTCTTCCAGTTTCTCGGTGGGTATCGTCAGGGGCCGCCTTGCCCTCAAGAACCGCACGCCTGGCGGCTTGACAGTCTTCGTGCGCTAGGCGCTGTGAGGTGTTGACCATAGACGGGACGTGAAGGGGATTGTCCCCTGCAATTCCAGATTGTTGCCAATGTGGAAATGTTGCCAGTTCCAATGTTGCCAATATCAAATTGGTCATTGGAACTGGATATTGGCAACACTGGCAACATTGGCAACATTTCGAAGTGAAGGGGATTGTCCCCCGCCATTCCCTTTAACCGTTAGAAAAGCGAAACGACTATGAACGATGCTATCCAGAAAAAGGCCGAGCGCGGCGGTCGATTTGTCGCTGCACTTGCGATGCTCTCTTGTGCCATGCTGGTTTTTGCCGAGCCGGTTGAGGTGGGCAACCCCGGCTGCCCGCACAGCGTGTCGCTTGCTGGCCGCTGGAGATTCGCGCTAGGCGACACCACAAACTGCACAGATTCCATAGTGCTGCCTTCTACCACGGACATCGCAAAGAAAGGCGATGGACGCATCGGCGGCAAGGACGTGGAGAAGATTGCGCCTGAACGCGACGATGCGGCCGTCACATCCCGTCTCACGCGCCACCTGACGCGGCGCTTCCCCTACGTGGGTTTCGCTACGTACGAGCGGGATGTCGAGATTCCTTCCGCATGGGCCGGACGCCGCATCGAGCTTTTTCTCGAACGTACCAAGGTCGTCGACGCCTACCTCGACGGAAGGCGCTTCGGACGCAGCGATACGCTTGCCGCCCCTGCCGTCATTGAACTCCCGCGCGGAACGGCGCCGGGACGCCACACACTGCGGCTCGTTGTCGACAACCGCCGTGGAACTGTCCCCATCACCGGGCATCAGACCTCCGACGACACGCAGACGAACTGGAACGGCGTGATGGGGCGGATGGAGATGAGGGCCTACGGCGAGATGTCGATTGTGCAGGTGAAGACGTTCCCGTCAGCCGCAGAAGGCAAGGTGGTGGCGAAGGTGGTGTTCCGCAACGCCGGCGCGGGGGAGGCGAAGATTTGCGTGGGCGTGGGCGTTTCCGTGGCAACGGGCGGTCAGACAGTGCCCTGCCCGGCTCAGGACGACGTATCACATTCATTTGACTACGTTGCGCCGTGCGGGGTTTCAACTGGCGAATTTGCCGTGGCGCTAGGACCAGATGCGCCGAAATGGAGCGAGTTCAATCCAGTGCTGCATAGGCTCACAATCAAGGCGGGCGAGGCTACGGCCACGGGATTCTTCACGACCGACTTCTGGAACTGAGAGATGTTCAATGGTCCTGCGCGGAAGAGGAAAGTCATTGCCCCAGGCACGTTGGGGCTGCTCGTGAAGAGTGAGCATCCCGCGCTCGCCGGATTTCCCACGTCGTTTCATTCCGACTA
>CAMIVJ010000262.1 GCA_946401765.1 uncultured bacterium
GTATCGGCCAATGCCGCCACGATACGGCGCAAGAGCCGAGAACTGGCGGAACTTGACAAGGAGATAGCCAAGCTTCGCGAGATATACACAGACCTGAATCCGAAGGTGAAGGGCAGACTTGAAGACCGTCAGAAGATGCTGGCGGACTACAATGAGTTCCTCAAGAGCAAGGGAATAGATGGCGTCGACCTGGATACGCTGGCACAGACGGAGAAGGCGGCGAGCGACCTCGCGGAGAGCATGATGTGCCTAAACGTCCTGAAGGAGGATTATCATTCCCTGGAGCAGGAGATCAAAAGCAACGAGAAACTTGCAGAGCGTCTGACCGCCGTGATTCCGGCGTTTGAGCGGCTGCGCGTGAAGAGGGCGGACCTTGAGCGCGCCATGAACGACCTGGATGAGCAGATTGGGAACCTCGCATATCTTCAGTCGGCGGCGCGCAGCGACCTCAAGCAGATTGAGCGTGCCGGCGGCGCGGCTGACATGAATCCGCGGCGGCCGAGAAACTTCATACTGGCAATTGCCGCTGCCGTCGTGTGTACGCTTTTGCTGGCAGCATGGATACTGGTCTTCGAGTTCCTGTTCGGCAAGGTGACCGGCGGCAGGGAGCTGAAGGCGCGCAATGAGATAACCTTCATTGGATCGCTGCCGAAAGCGGGATGCGTGAACGAGGGCGAAGAGAGGGACGTGCTGGGCGTGGTCGCGCTGAATTTCTCGTCCGCGCAAATGCAAAAGGGCATCGTGCTCGAGTGTCGTCTGCCCGGGGCGGAGATGCAGCCGAAGTTCGGCGAAGTGCTAGTCTGGTCGCTTGCAATGGCTGGCAGCAGGTCTTTCGTCCTAGAGATCGTCCCCCACTTTGGCTTCACCCCGCCTGAAAACGGCGAATCCATGTTGAACACTGTCCGATGCGGCGACACCGGCTGGTTCCCGGTTGACAACCGTTATGCCCTCGCGCCGACGGAGGTGCAGATGCTCAAGGCCGACCTCGAGGGAATCCGCCAGGAGTACGAGCACGTGTTCCTGCGCATGCCGGACGGATTCCGCCGCGGAGGGAGTTTCCTCGACCAGCTTCTCGATCTGAGCGATTGCGCTCTCGTCATGGTTGGCGCGGGGAACACGTCTCGAAGCGCATTGTCATACGCGCTCAGGCATGTGCAGGCAAAGCAGAAACCGGTTTTGGGGCTTGCAGTGGGCGCGACGGCGAAGGTCGTGCGCAAAGAGATGGAGGCAAAGAAATGAAGAACTCTGCCGCGATGGTCCTCTGTGCCTCTGCGCTTCTGGCGGCAGGCTGCTACATGGACAGGCTTACGGGTAACTACGACTCCGTGTTCGAGATTAACAACAACGCCGACGACTCGGCAGTGCTGGAGGAAAGCGGGCGCGACGAGGAGACGAGGCGCCGCAATGAAAAGCGCCTTCAGGAGATTGCCGCCGAGGAGGAGCCTGTGTACAAGATGAACGCCGGCGACAAGATCGAGATCCGCGTGTACGACCATCCGGACCTAGGCATGACCACGAAGATCGGTCCCGACGGCATGATCGGCTTCGCCTATATGGGTCAGGTGCGCCTGAGCGGGTCCACGATCGCATCCGGCGCGGAGAAGATACGGGCGGGCATCGCTCCATACGTGAAGAATCCGGTCGTCAGCATAACGATTCTCGAGGTCGAGAGCGAAACGGCCACCATCGCCGGGGCGTGTTCGAAGCCCGGCGTGTTCAACATCTCAAACTCCACAAGGCTGGCGGACCTCTACGCGATGGCCGGCTCCAGCGCCGAACGTCTCTTCAACGGCGTCGACGTGGACATTGCCGATCTGGAACATTCGATCATCGTGCGCAAGGGCGAGATCCTGCCTGTCAATTTCATTGCCGCGATCAACACCGGCGACAAGCTCCACAACATCCGTATCCGCAGGGGCGATTACGTGTTCATCGCCCAGAGAATGGAGTCGTCCGTCACCATCTGCGGCGAGGTGAAGCATCCGCACAAACGCCTCTACGAGCCGGGCATGGGCCTGATAGAGACCCTTACTGCGGCCGGATGGATGCAGGATACGCACTGGCAGCACGTGATTATCATCCGGGACGGGCTTGTAAACCCCAAAATGTACAAGGTCGACGTGGACGGCATACTTGCCGGCAAGTGCCGGAACGTCGCGCTCAAGTCGGGCGACATCGTGTACGTTCCAAAAGACAACCTCTCCGAATACAACGTGTTCGTGCGAAAACTTCTTCCAACCGCCCAGCTCTTCAATCTTCTCACCTCGCGGGTTTCTGCTTTTTCCTCGAACTAGGGTATGAAATACGTCGTATTCACCTTGGCCGCGCTCGGCATCCCGCCGCTCGCTTTCGCTCTGTTCCTGAACAGGCGATGGATGAAATACGCTATCTGGGCGATGATCGCCGCATTGACCGTCTATCAAGGCACCGCCATAAACTTCTTCTCGCACGAGGAGTACCGCGGTTCGGCTCGCGGGATGGAGGTGAGCGTCGTGTACCTGATCGGCGCGGCGATTCTCCTGGCCGCCGCGCTCAAGAGGAAGATGCCAAAACTTGTGCCATCGACGGGCGCCTGCTTCTTCGTCGTGTATTTCCTGCTCTGCCTGCCATCCTTGCATACGGCCGAGAATATGCTCTTCTCCTGGATGGAGATATGGAAGATGATTATGCTCTACATCGTCTATCTCTCCATACGCGCGTACCTTAACGCAACGTATGACGTCAAGTCGCTCATGAGGGGTTTCGCCGTATTCGTCTTCTACAACTTCATCCTTGTGGTCAAGGGGCATTTTGCGGGAGTCTACCAGCCGTACGGATCCTTCCCGCACCAGAATTGCCTGGCCATGGCGATGCATCTCTTCGCCAACCTGTTTTTCGCGCATTACCTCGCCGTCGGGTTTCGCGGCTCGAAACTGAGTGCACTTGCCTTCGTATGCGCATCGGCCTGTATCGTGCGAACGTATTCCCGCGGGGCCATCGCCATGATGCCCTTGGCTTTCTTCGTCACTTTCGTTTTGTCGGCCTTCGTGTCGCTTAAAGTCCCCGCTACCCGGCTCGCCGCGCGTGTGTTGCCGATCGCCCTGGTTGGCGCCGTGGCGGTCTCGGCCATGTTGCCACGTGTCATCAGCCGGTTCAAAAGCGCGCCGGAGGCATCTGGAAATACGCGAATTGAACTCGCGCTGTGCGCGAAGGAGATGATGCTCGATGAACCCTGGTGCGGCGTGGGGATCAACAACTGGGGCATAAAAATCAATCCTCCATACGAATATGCGGAGCTGGCCGGTCGCAACACGAATCGCGGGGAGGACTTCAAGGACGGCATAGTCGAGACGGTGTACCTTCTTGTAGGCGCGGAGTGCGGCATCCCCGCACTCATGGCGATGCTCCTGTGGTTTGCGCATTATCTGGTGCTCTCCATTTCGCTCGCGAAACGTCTCGCCGGCACTCCCTACGCAGCTATTTCCGCAGGGATCGCCGGAGGGCTTGTGGCCAGCTACGTCCAAAGCTGCCTGGAATGGGTCTTGCGGCAGCAGATGAATCTCATACTGCTTATGATGTTCTTTGCGCTGCTTGATCACATCAAGGCCAATGCGCGCCGCCTTGCGGAACAGAACAGGGAAACGGAGGGCGCAAAGTGAGAGCCCCGCTGCCATTTTGTTTCCGTGTTCTGGCTATGATCGCCGCAGTCGCAGTCGGGGCATGCCGCCCCGCAGATGACGGCATGGTGCCTATTCCATCGCGCAAGACGTTCCTAGATCCGTACACACTTCTCCTCCAGACAGACGACGACCGCGAGGGGCGCAAGTTGGCATCCGAACCTGGCTACTGGCCCGTCCCAAACGGACAGAAGGACCCGCTCGCGAAGAAGCCGAAGGCCAGAGTGCTCCACTGCGTTTACCGCCGCAGCGAAACTTCCTGGCCGGATTACGATCCTGCCCAGCCAAGTCCGGTCTTCAAGGTAAACCAGGTGGGCTACATGCCCGGTCAGACGAAGTTCGCGTATATGGGTGCATGGCTTGGTCCCGTGTTTGGGGCATGGCGTCCACACGCGCCGCTCAAGGGGTGGGAACTTGTCGATGCGATATCGGGCAAGACTATCCTGCGGCGCGTTGGGGACAACGCGCCTAGCCACCGCGTGGACGACGCGACGACAAAGGAGGGAACGCCCTTTACCGGGGAATTCACGTATGAGATGGATTTCTCGTCCGTCACCAACGAAGGGACGTACTTTGTCCGGGTGGAAGGCGTGGGCCGGAGCGAGAATTTTCAGATATGGCGCGGGGCGGCCGAGGAGGCGTTCCGCGTGCACATGGGCGGACTCTACCAGAAACGATGCGGCATCGCCAAGACGGAGCCCTATACCCACTGGACGGCAGGCGCGTGCCACACGAACGTCGTGCGCGGCACCTTCGCCCCTGAGGAGGGTTCCTTGCCAAAGGGTATCAGGTGGTTCGACGTCATCAGGCACAACACCGACTGGGAGAACGGCGAAAAAATCGCTGTCTCCGGCGGGTGGCACGATGCCGCCGACTACGATAGGCGTCCGGCGCACCTTTCGGTGGTGAACGCGCTGTGCGCCGTCTATCTGATTAAGTCCGGAAACTTCCGCGACGGGCAGCTCGCCATCCCTGAAAACGCGAACGGGATTCCCGACGTTCTGGACGAGGCGGAGTGGGGGCTGCGGCATCTCCTGCAGGTCCAGCAGGAGAACGGCGGCGTCGGCACATGGATCGAGAGCACGGCCCATCCCGGCCCGGGCAACCTGGCAGAGAAAGACGAAATGAAGTATGCCGTATCGCGGGCGACCCGCGCAAGCTCGCTTTCGTACGCCGCACACGC
>CAMIVJ010000263.1 GCA_946401765.1 uncultured bacterium
GCGGCGAAGGCGAACAGATCGTCGGCGGGCTCCAGGTTTCGAAGTTTCGAGGTTTCGGGGTTTCGAGGTTTCGGGGTTTCGGGGCTTTGAGGTTTAGGAACTGAGACGTACCACGCGCGACCTGGTTCTGTGGCGAAGCTCATGCCAACGAGATCGGCGGTGTGTGGGTTGGTGCCGGTGGTCTCGGTGTCGAACGCGAACTTGGGAGCGGCGGCCAGAATTGACGCAAGGGCGCGCGCCTCTTCCTCGGTTGTGACAAGCGTGTAGGTGTGGGGCCAGGTGGAAAGGGTTTCGTGGTTCGTGGTTCGTGATTCGTGGTTCGGCGTTCGTGGTTCGGCGTTCGTGGCTTTGGACAAGCTGTCGCCGAGAAGACGACGGGCGAGCTGGCCGAGCTCGTACTTGGCGCATACGGCGGCCACCTTCTCAGCGTCAAGCGCGCCGCGTTCGTAGACATCCCAGTTAGGCTCGATCGGAACATCCGTGCGGATCGTCGCGAGGAACTTGGACATCTTCGCGTACTCCGCGCCGGCGGCAACCTTCTCGGCGAGCTTGCCCTTCAGCTCGGAAGCGTGGGCCACGATCTCCTCGACTGTGCCGTACTGCGCGAGAAGCGAAGCGGCCGTCTTCTCGCCCACGCCGCGTATGCCGGGAATGTTGTCCGCGGCGTCGCCGGCGAGGGCGAGGTAGTCGATCATCTGCGAGGGCGACGATAGAGACCAGTGGGCCTTCACCTTCTCGACGTCGTAGATTTCGGGTCCTTCCTTTCCGTGTCCGGGGCGGAAGAGGTTGATGCGCGGCGCGACTAGCTGGGCGGCGTCCTTGTCGGGCGTGGCGCAGTACACGTCGAACCCCTCCGCCGCCGCCTTGACGGCGAGGGTGCCCATCACGTCGTCGGCCTCGAAGCCGTCCATGCGCAGCACTGGCAGGCCAAGGGCCTCGGCGAGCTCGAAGGCGTATGGGATGTTGGCGGCGAGGTCTTCGGGCATCTTCTCGCGCTGCGCCTTGTATGGAGGGTACGCCTTGTGGCGGAAGGTGGGTCCGGAAGGATCCATCGCCAGCACGGCGTGCGTGGGCTTGTGCTCGGCGAGGATGGAGGTGACGCCGTTGGCGAAGCCTAGGAGGGCGGAGACGTTGAGCCCGGTGGAGGTGATGCGCGGATTGCGCAGGAACACAAAATGCCCTCTGTAGAGAAAGGGCATGAGGTCTATGATGAAGAGCTTCTTCACGAGTTCTCCTGCAGGAAGGAGCGGGCCGTCTCGAGGGCGTTGCCGATGGAGCGGTCCATGTCGAAGTACTTGTATGCGCCGAGGCGACCACCTACGACGACGCGCGGTGATTTGGCGGACTCTGCCTGGTAGAGTGCAAGCAGCTCGCGCGCGGCCGGAACATCCACGGGATAGTAGGGTTCGTCGCCAGGCTTCCATGTGAGAGGATACTCGCGGCAGATGACAGTGGATGGAGCCGACATCACCGCGGCGTCTTCGGGATGGTAGTGCTTGAACTCGTGGATGCGCGTGTAGGGAACATCTGCGTCCGTGTAGTTGACGACGCTCGTTCCCTGGAAGTCCTGCACGGCCACGCGTTCGCGCTCGAAGCGCAGGGAGCGCCAGGGGAGCGGACCAAACCGGTAGCCGAAGAGCGCGTCGATTGGCCCCGAGTAGAACACGGGGACGTGCGCAAGCGCGGCGCCGGCGGGCGTCTCGCGCCACGAGAGCCAGTCGGTGTTCAGCTCGAGCGAAATCGAGGGATGGTCGAGGAGCGCGTCGAAAAGCGCGTTGTAGCCGCGCAGCGGTATGCCCTGGCGCGTGTCGGAGAAGTAGTTCACGTCATAGCTCGCGCGCACGGGCAGGCGGCGTATGATCGAGGCCGGGAGATTGCGCGGGTCGGTGCCCCACTGCTTGCGCGTGTAGCCGCTGATGAAGGCCTCGTAGAGTGGACGGCCGATGAATGAGATGGCCTGCTCCTCGAAGTTTCGTGGCTCGTGGTCCGTGGCTCGTGGCTCGTGGGGACACTTGGCGACTTCGGCGGCGATGAAGGCGGGAAGCTCGGATGGTGTGAGATCGAGACCGTAGAACTGGTTCACGAGCGTAAGGCCAAGCGGAAGGAAGTACGTGTGGCCGGCGTGGCGGGCGAGCACCTTGTGCTGATAGCCGTTGAACTCCGTGAAGCGGCGCACGAACGTCCACACGTCGTCGAGGTGCGTGTGGAAGATGTGCGAGCCGTAGGTGTGGATCTCGATGCCAGTCTCGGAATCCGTCTCGCAGCGCACGTTGCCGCCAGCTGCGGAACGGCGATCGAGAACGAGAACACTGCGGCCGGCATCGGCGAGAACGCGCGCGACGGTGCATCCCCAGATGCCAGCTCCAGCCACTATCACGTCGATCTGCTTCATGGACGCGTTCCCGTGGCTAGAGGTTCTTCAGGTCAAGCGAGAGGAGGAACTCTGGGTTGGACTTGAACTTGCGCATTCCGGCGATCACGCTCTGCATCGAGCGTTCGGGACCGGCCTCCGCAAGAACGCGCCTGAGGGCCCATGTCTTCTCAAGCTCGATGGGCGCGAGCAGGAGGTCTTCCTTGCGCGTGCCGCTCTTCTCGATGTCGATCGCGGGAAAGATGCGCTTGTCGGCAAGGCCGCGGTCGAGCACAAGCTCCATGTTGCCGGTGCCCTTGAACTCCTCGAAGATCACCTCGTCCATGCGGGAGCCTGTGTCGATGAGAGCGGTGGCGAGGATGGTGAGCGAGCCGCCGCCCTCGATGTTGCGCGCCGCGCCGAAGAAGCGCTTAGGGCGGTGGAGGGCGAGAGCGTCCACGCCGCCGGTGAGAATCTTTCCGGAGTGGGGCTGCACGGTGTTGTAGGCGCGAGCGAGGCGGGTGATGGAGTCGAGAAGGATTATCACGTCCTTGCCGTTCTCGGCCTGGCGGCGGCTCATCTCGATCACCATGTCGGCAACGTCCACATGGTGCTGGGGCTCTTCGTCGAACGTCGAGGAGAGCACCATCGCCTTGGTGTTGCGCTGCATGTCGGTGACTTCCTCGGGGCGCTCGTCGATGAGAAGCACTATGAGGATCGCCTCTGGGTGGTTGCGCGTGATGGCGTTCGCCATCTTCTGGAGGAGGACGGTCTTGCCCACTCGGGGAGGAGCCACGATGAGTCCGCGCTGGCCGAAGCCGATGGGCGTGAAGAGATCGACCACGCGCATGGATATCTCGGTGGAGACCGTCTCGAGCACGATGCGGCGCGTGGGGAATGTGGGGGTGAGGTTCTCGAAGTGGACGATTCGCGCGGCCTCGCTGGGAGTCTTGCCGTTGACGGTGACGACGTTACCCAGAACGAAGTAGCGGTCCTTGTCGCGAGGATCGCGGACAGGGCCTTCAACGATGTCGCCCGTGCGGAGCGCGTGGCGGCGGATCTGCTGCTGGGGAATGAACACGTCCTCAGGGCAGGCTAGGAAGTTCGTCTTGGCGCTTCTGAGAAAACCGTAGCCCTCCTTCTCGACCTTGAGGCAGCCGGATGCCATGACGGCGCCGCCGCGGGAGAGATAGTTGCGGATTGCGGCGAAGATGATCTCGTGGCGCCTCATCGCGCCAAGCTCCTCCGCATTGGCGTCCGCCATCATTCGCTCGACAATCGTGCCGTTGTCCCAGGAATGGATGTCCTGCAACTTGTACTCCGGCAGATCGGGATTGCGAGGCACGGCGGCCTGCGGCGGCTCGTAGCGCTGCTGGCGCTGCTGCTGCTCCTGCGGAGGACGGCGATTGCCCTGCGGCGACTGCTGCTGCGGCTTTGGGAAATTCGGAACGAAGGGCTTGCCCATGCGCGCGGCCCTGTTCGCGAGCCACTGCTGGCGACGCAACTGGCGGCGGGAGAGAGGCTGCTGAGGCCCTTCAGGTTTCAATGCCTGCTGTTGCGCCTGAGGGGCTTGTTGTTCCGGGGTTTCTGGTTTCGAAGTTTCGGCGGTCGGGGTTTCGGGCTTAGAGGTTTCGGGTTTCGGAGGTTCGGGGGATGGGGTTTCGTGTTTCGGAGGTTCGGATGGTGGAGTGGCTGCAGGGGCGCTGTCACTGGGAGAACGGGCATCTTGCCCGTTCGCTGCAGCGGCCGCAGCTGCAGCCTCGGCCTCCTTCAAGGCCTTCGGTTTGCGTCCGCGGCGTTTCTTCGCAGGCGCTTCGCCTTCAGGCGCGGGCGTCGCGGCCGCGCCTTCTGCCGACGGCTGCTTCTTCGCACGCTGAGCGCGTTTTTTCTTCTGCTGCTCCGCCGCCTGCAGGGACTCAGCCTCTGCAGCGGGAAGTTCTTCAGGCGACCACACGATGCGTGTGTCAACCGAATCTTCAGTGTTCATGTTTTGCCTTCTCTTCCAGCCATGCGACTAGGCGCGTGGCTTCGTTCTTCAAATTTTCTGGAGTTGAATCGTTGACCACGACGAAATGCGCGCGTGCGGCCTTCTCGGCCACCGGCATCTGCGCCGCGAGTCTCGCCTCGGCCTGCGCCCGGGAATATCCCCGAGTGCGCATCATTCGGTCGATCTGGCGATCCTCCGACGAAGCGATTGCAATTATTATATCATAATCTTCGTCGAAATGCGATTCGAAAAGAAGAGGAATTATGGCAATTGAAAAAACACCCTGCGGTGACGTTTCTGTGTATTCCCGCAGGCGCTCGCGCACAAGCGGAAAGAGGATTGACTCAAGAGCTTGTTTCGTGGCTCGTGGCTCGTGGCTCGTGGTTCGTGGTTCGTGTTTCGTGGCTCGTGGTTCGTGGTTCGGAGGTTGAGGGGAGGGGCTCCCGAGGAAGACAATCTCGGCGAGCTTGGC
>CAMIVJ010000264.1 GCA_946401765.1 uncultured bacterium
TGAACCAGCCGTCGAAGCGCACCTGCGACCAGCGCAGATTCTCGTTCTGCCACGCAGTTTGGTAGCCGCCGAGGTTCGCCGTATCGCCGGCGCCCATGTAGGCGTAGTCACCGACATTGAGGTCGCGCCAGTCGGACGCGAGACGCCAGCTTCTGTACATCGCGGAACGGTTGCCGTCGTATGCAATCCTGCCCCACACCGTCGCGCCGTGCAGAGACTCGCTGCCGGGCGCTCTCGAAAGCGAAGAACCGTACGAAATCGGCCCTGCCTTGAGTTTGCCGCCGCCCTGCGGATAACGGATCTTCTTCGTCACGCCGTCGTACATTGCGACGACGCCGTCCTTCACGCACGGCCTGAAGTCGCCGACGAGCCGGTACTCGCCGTTTTCGTCCGCGTGATACGCCTTGAAGTGGTAGAGCCGGCCGAAGTGGTGGTCCACCGGACGGTCGTTGTAGTGCTCGACTTTCGCGAGATCCTTGTAGTGCGCCGCGAAGAGATACATCGTGATCTTCGTGTCCACCGCCGCGGAGTCCGTCACGTTGGTGACGACGGTGGTTATGTCGTATGGTTCGACGACGGTGACTTCGCCGTCGTTTTCATAGGTGCTGCCTGCGACATGTTCGATGTTGGTGACGACTTCGGTGCCGCGCAGGTCGACGGTGCCGTATTCCATGGCGCCGTTCCCGTGGATCAGCGTCGCGCGCGCCACGCCGTCGAGGTCGTTCGTCTGCACGATGCGCACGATGTCGCCGTAGCCGGCAAGGGTCCAGCCATGGTTGATGGAATATCCAGCCGGGAGCCATATCTGCTCGCCCCAGTACCTGCCGAAGATGGTGACCTGGTCCTGTCCGAACGTGCCCTTTGCGTCGTCCCACACGCGCGAGCCCGCCATGGTTGGGTTTCCGCCGCCAGCGACGGACATCTTCAGATCGATGGCGGATCCGCTCCTGCCGATCACGCCGGTATCGACGTAGAGCGCGCTTTCCGGCTGCGCCCATTCGACGAAATAGTCGGGAACGTCCTCCGTGTAGCCGGCAGGCTGCGTAACCGCGAAGGCCGCCTCGCCGGACGTGACCGTTTCGTCGCCGGGAAGCGACAGCGTGGCGCGGACCTTCGACGTGCGGCCGAATACCGTGCCGGCCGTCACCTCGCCCGTCCAGTCGTCCACGGTCGAACTCGTCGTGTCGCCCGCGAACGACCATTTCATGGCCTCTCCCTCGATCGTCGTTCCGTCGTCGAGTTCGACGGTGGCGGCGAACTGCGCCTTCTCGCCCGAAACAACCTCTGCCGGGCCGGTCACGGAAATCGACTTCACCGAGCGGCCCGTGGGCTTGGAAAGCGTCAGATTCACGCCGTAGACGTTGTCGGCCTTCCACGGATGCGCCCCTGCATAACTGCCCGACAGAATCCAGTCCTTCGAGCGCTCCTCCGTCCTCTCGTCGCTCTCGACGAGCCCGGCATAGCTGGCCTTCACCGTGAAGCGGCCGTCGTGGTGGGTTTCGCCCTGCTGGTCTTTATACTGCAGGCGGAAGTGGTACATTCCGTACTGGTTCGATCGGACGACGGCGTTCGTATGGGCGATGACGGTCTTGCCTTCGCCGCTCCAGAAATCTCCGTCAAGTTCTACCGTGGCGCCGACGACGGGGTTGCCCTTGGCGTCGTACACGCGGCCGGAGAACACGATGCCCGGAATGGTCGGGTGGATGTTTTGCGATACCCAACGCACACGGTTGAATCCCCTGAGCGACTCGTCGCGGTTGAGGAACGAGTACCACGCCGAGCCGGTCCAGCCGAAGTTGAAGAGGACATAGAGCTTTCCAGCGACATACCTGTAGCCGCCGGCGCAGATTGAGTGTCCGTCAACGCCGACCGTGGCCGGCATGCCGCCGTCGAAGCCGCCGAGCAGCGCGTCGAGAGTCATCTTTATGCGCTCGCCCCAATTGCCGTAATAGCCCTCGTATCCCGGAACGTTGGGCGCCGTGGGCGTGTTGTTAAGTCCGGGCCAGCCTTCGAGGCCGTTTGCATAGCCGAACACTTTTACGAACGGGGCTTTCGCAGCACGCGTGCTCGAGCCGGCGCCGCCGCCGACCCAGTGTTCGCCGCACACGACCGCCGTGTCGTAGACGAGCCTGCCGATCGCCTCGCATTCCTCTGCGCTCGTTATGAACCCCCTGTTGCCGGGCATGAGATCGTAGTTGTAGTCGCCGCCTTTGAGCCAGAGGTTCGTCTCGACGCCATCGACCGCGCATTTTCTGTAGAAAGGCTCCTGGCCGCGGTTCTCGATCGGCTCGACGTGCTTCGGCCACCTCCAGTAGTGCGCCACCTGCGCGTAGGCCGTGGCGACGCAGCCGCAGGCGCGCCAGTCCGGCGTGTAGTGGTTCTCGATCGCGATGCCGTTCCAGCTGCCGGCCTGGTTCCATATCGCCCGGATCATCTGGGGGGCGCGCAGGCCGTCCGGCTCGTTCGCGAAGGGAAGCGTCGATTCGCCGGCGGCCAGACGGCGACCGCCCGCCTGGGCCTTGGCGCGAAGCGCCTCGCGCGCCTTCTCGCCGTAGTCGATCGGCTTGCCGGCCACGAGGGCCGCCCATTCCTTCTCGTCCTCGGTCTGGGACGAGGCGCCGGCGGCGAGGCGCTTGCCGGAGGACGTCTTCTTCGCCTCGTACTCGTCCACGGCCTCGAGACGGTCGGCCATGTCGCCCATCAGCATCGCGTACGCCGGATTCTCGGGATTCGGGTCGAACGTGCCCTGGTCCGTGAACATGACCACAGGCGATATCTTCGTGTTGGCGGACGCGACGACGTAGCCGCCCCCTTCGAGGTCGATCACGTAGAAAAGCGTGCGCCCGTCGGCGTTCTTGTACGCGGTCGGCTCCTTCCCCGCAAGCGCGCCAAGACGCGTCTCCTCCATGTGGCCGTACTTCGCCAGCCACGCCCGCGCGGCGGCCTTCGCCTGGTCCGGCGACACCTCGCCGGCCGACGCCGTGAATGAAAGCACCGCCGCGACGGCGGCAGCCAGGCGTCCTACAACTCTATTTTTCATACGCGTTCCTCTATGTGGTAGCAACTGTGACATTATACACGATTCTGTACCCTATTGCAACGCCCATTCCCAAAAATTTGCACTGTTGGCGGGCAAGCAAAACTAGACAGGTTCGGGTGAGCAAAACTAGACAGCGGAGAGCCGTCTCACCCGTGTGTTTATTGGCTTTGGGGCGATTGCTGTCTACTTTTGCCCGCCCGACGCGCAGGTGCGCTGCGGGATGCCCCTGCCATGTGCGATAATTTGGCGCATGAAAAAGCAACAACTGTTCACGCGCCTCGGCCCGGAAGCGGTCGAGCGGATCGTCCGCCGGTTCAACGACGGCGACATGGCCGCGGGGGACGCCACCGTCTCCCTCGGGATCAGCAGGGCCCAGCTCTACAACCTCCGGACGCGGTGGCTTGCCGCCGGCAAGTCCGCGTCCTTCCTCGGGCGGTCGGGAGGCGACCATGCCGGGGAATGGCCGAAGGAGTGCGTCGACTACCTGACGACGCTCATACAGGCGTCCAGGGACGACGGCCCGAACTTCGAGCTCTACGCGGACGAGCTGGCGCGGAAGTTCGGGTTCGTGCGCGACCGGTCGAGCGTGAGGCGCTATTGCGAGAGGCGCCTCATGCCGCTCCTGCGCAGCGTGTTTCCTGTCGAGCGGAAGAAGTCCGCCGACGTCTACCGCAGGTGGGAGCGCGAATGCTACGGGGAGCTTTGCCAGCACGACTCGACGCCGCGGCACATCTGGGGCGGGCCATCCGACATGCAGAGCATCATGCTCTCGCTGGACGACGCGACGCGGCAGGTGACCGCGTACCGCATCTGCGCCAGGGAGACCGTCCTCGAGCACTTCGCCATGCTGGAGCGCTCGTTCCTCAGGTACGGCGTCCCCGAGTCGCTGTACACCGACGGGTTCACGATGTTCGGGAAGGAGGGGGAGGACCTGTGCTCGCAGTTCGGCCGCATGTGCAGGGCGCTCGACATCACCCACATGGTCGCGCCGACGCCGCAGGCGAAGGGGAAGATCGAGCGGGCGATGCGCACGTTCCAGCACCGGCTCGTCGTCGTGCTCGTGGCGGCCGGCGTGGACAACCCCGCCCGCGCGGACGAGGTGGCGGGCGAGCACATCGACTTCTGGAACGCCACGCATGCGAACGAGGAGACGGGCGAGATACCCGACGAGCGCGCGCGGCGGCTTGTCGCGGCCGGCAAGTCCCGGATGCGGCCTGTCGCGAACGAGAAGGTGCTGAGGCTCTTCATGTCGCAGCACGTCCCGAGGCGGGTGGAACTCGGCTGCAGGGTCGAGTTCATGGGGCGAAAGTGGAGAATCGCGCATACGCTCAAGAAGACAGTCTGGCTTGCCATTCGCCCGGAGAGCCGGGGCTTCTACGTCCTGGAGGAACGGCCTGACCCGACAAGCCCCGTCATCCCGAGGATCCTGCTCGCGCACAGGTTCTGAGCGGGCCAATGCGTTCCGCAGGAAGGTCTCCAGGCACGGCGGACCCTTCCAAAAAGATCGGCGTGCGTGAACCCGCCAGCGCGGTTACGGCGGCCCGCATGCCGGCCAAAAAGAACAATGCCTTCCGACAGGACGCTCCAGACGCGGCGGACCCTTCCAAAAGCAGGCCACGGGGAACTTCTTGCCGAAAGGCGTGCGGAGAATACCACACCGGCGAGGCGTTGGCAACCCCCGGCAAGAAAAAGTCCAACTTTGCACGCCCGAGACTGTCTAATTTTGCACACTCCAAAAGTCTAACTTTGCGC
>CAMIVJ010000265.1 GCA_946401765.1 uncultured bacterium
CGGTGACGACCGCACCGTTGAACTGGTGCGAGGTGCACTACTACAATGCACGCTACGAGCCAGTGCGCCGCGACACGGTGCGCATATCCGGAACAGGTCTCGTTGAGGTGCGCAGCGGCACGTCTAAGAGAGTCTCGGATAGCTTTGCGAAGTCGATGGACGATCCGACGTGGGAGGACATCAGCTCGCAGCAGTACTATGTGGACCCGAACCATGTGAGGGAGGTGTTTCAAGATCTTGTGAACGCTGGACTTTTCGACAAGGACAAAATCCTGAAGTCCACAAAGTACCCGTCTCCCGGGCGTTTCGTGGCGGTTCGCGCGGCAATAGAGGGCAAGACGTTCTCTGAGCCGCACAACGTGTTCGAGTCGGATCCTGATCTCGCGGAGAGGTTGTACAATCTGGTGCGCGAGTTCAAGCGCACAACGCTAGGAAGGAAGCGTTCGATCAACGCGCCTTCCCGTGCAGCGGAAGAAAAAAAGGCAGAAGCCGACAAAGACGACAAGAAGGAGGGGACAAAATGAGGAGGGTTGGCATTATCGGCGCTGGACGCTTCGGCATGGCGCTGGCGCAGTCGCTTGCGGAGAGCGGCGCCGAGGTGCTGCTGATGGACCGCAACGGATCGCTGGTGCAGAATGCAGCGAGCGTGGTGACTAGCGCCGTTCAGGGCGACGCAACGGTGGCACGCACTCTTGAGGAGGCAGGATTCGGCGAATGCGAAGTGGCTGTGGTGGCAGTGGGGTCCAACATCGAAGTGTCGACCATGGCCACTGCGAACTGCAAGGAGCTGGGCGTTCCTGAGGTGATAGCCAAGGCGACAAGCGACCTACACGGAAAGATCCTCGAGAAGCTGGGCGCAGACAAGGTCATCTTCCCCGACCGCGAGAGCGCGCACCGCCTCGCCCACACGATCACGAGCCATGGGGCGTTCGACCTGCTGGAGATATCCGAAGGCTGTTCTGTGGCGGAGATCAACGTGCCGGAGTCGTGCAGGGGAAAGACGCTCGCCCAGGCCGATCTCCGCAACAAGACTGGCGTGACGGTGCTGTGCATCCGCCGACTTGACGAAAACCCGAAGCGTCCACGCACCGTCATCATTCCGGGTCCGAATGACCAGATCCATCCCGACGACAAGCTCATAGTATTCGGCACAACCAAGCAGATTGATGCGCTAACCGGCGAATGATACATCTCCAAAAGGAAACTGCGCGATGAGAAACTTCAAGACACTGTCGCTGGCGGCAATTGCGATTGGATTTGCGGCGTTCGGCGGCGAACCGACATCTCTTGACGAGGCGCTGGCCCTGTGCAGGCGCACGTACGACTACGTCGCTAAGTCCATACCCGAGAAGGAAGCCCGACGATTCGAGAGAGAGATGAAGGTCGACGAGAAGTGGGCCGCATCCGCGAAAAGCCCCGCGGAGCGCGCGATAGTGGAGAAGATTGTGCGCCGCCTCAGGCGTAGAATCCTCTTCGCCCACCCTGACCTGCAGTTCGACCGCCTCCTCTGCGTGCAGCGCGACGTGCCGTTCTCGCAGTTCAACCACATGGTGGACCAGTATCTCGGACGCTTCTCGCACGCCGGCCCTGGACTCGTTGTGCTTGAGAACTGGCGCACCTTCCCAGAGAAGAAAGTTCTGCTCGCCGGCAAGCTGCCGGAAGGGTGCGTGTTCAACCCCGATCTACACTGGGACGCCGACCGCATCATATTCGCGTTCTGCGACCACACGCGTAAGCCAGAGGCCGACGCTGCGGTACTCAAGGTGCCGAAGATTCTTAGCCCAAAGGTTCCCGAACACCATCTCGTGCACCGCCGTTACTTCATCTACGAATGTGCGGCCGATGGTAGCTGGGTGCGCCAGCTCACGGGCGGTCCTGGCGATCCGATGGAGACTGTTGACGGAAGGCAGACTGTGCTGATCGAAGACGTCGATCCGTGCTATCTGCCGGACGGCGGGTTCCTCTTCTCGTCCACGCGCTGCCAGACGTTCGGACGCTGCCACTGGGGACGCTACACGCCGAGTTTCCTCCTGTACCGCGGTGAAGTGCCGCCCGTGGGCGCATCCGCTCCGTTCGACTGCCGCATACGCCGCTTCTCCTTCGGCGAGGCGAACGAGTGGGAGCCTTCGGTTATGGACGACGGGCGAATCGTGTACACGCGCTGGGACTACATCGATCGCAATGCTATTCCGTTTCAGTCTCTTTGGGCTGCGCGCCCCGACGGCACCGCAGTGTCGCATCTCTACGGCAACTGGTCGCGCAGCATCTACGTGGTTACTGAGGCGAAGAGCGTTCCCGGCACTCCGCTCGTCGTCGCAACAGGCGGCGCGCACCACGCGATCACCGGCGGATCGCTTTTCCTCTTTGACGCACGCAAGGGCGAGGACGGCTTCGAACCTGTCACGCGTCTCACACCGGAAATCCCGTTCCCCGAGAGCGAGGGCTGGAAGTTTCCCGGATTCTACGCCGCCCCTATGCCTGTCAACGACACCCTCTTCTTCGCAAGCTACACCGACGACCCAGGCTGGTATCCGCCAGGCCACCCGCAGCACGTGGGCGGCATGGCCGCATGGCCCGAATCACGTTCGAGCGCAATATGGCTTGTCGACACTCTCGGCGGACGCGAACTCATATACAAGGATCCCGCGTTCGGCACCTACAATCCGATCCCTCTCGTGAAGCGCAAGAAGCCGCCCGTTCTGGCGACCTCGCTTCCCCCCAACGCCGACAATACGGGTGTCTGCTACGTGGAGAACTGCTATGACAGCCGCCACGGCATTCCCCCTGGCTCGATTGCCGCCCTGCGCGTGAACCTTCTGCATGGTCTTCCCATCGCCAGGCGCGAGACGCCCAACCTGCCCAACGACATCGAGATACACAAGGAGCCGCTCGGCACTGTGCCGGTGAACGCGGACGGTTCGGCGGCGTTCCGCATCCCCGCGGGCGTGCCGCTGCAGTTGCAGGCAATCGACACGAACGGCATGGCCGTGCTCACCATGCGCAGCTTCATCTACTCGCAGAAGGGCGAGGTGCAGGGCTGCACCGGATGCCACGAGGACAAGCGCACGAGCCGTGCCGTCACGCGTCACATGGACGACATGAAGGTGCATGATCTGAAGAAGGAGGTGGACCTCGGCTATGAAGGGTGCTTCCGCTATGCGCTTTCGGTGCAGCCGATATTCGACCGCAAGTGCATCTCGTGCCACGGCCTTGGCAAGGCGCCCAGCTTCCTGGGCGCGGAAGGGCACCGCCGCTTAGTCAGGGACAGACAGGTGGCGTTCATCCACGGCTATGCTGAAACCGACAGATCGCGTCCGCACGACTACTTCGCCGCCGCAAGCGCGCTCACGAAGCGACTGATGGCCGGGCACGGGCCGAAGCTCACGCCAGAGGAATGGCGCACGCTGATTCTATGGATGGACATGGGCGTGCCCGAGTATACCCTCGGCGGCTACGGATGGAACCGTCCGGAGACACGGGCCGTCGATCCAGAAGGAGAGAAGGCGCTGCGCGCGGCCGTTGCGGCGAAAGTGGGCGCGGACGTTGCGGCACAGCCGTTCGACGCGCTAGTGAACCGCGGCGACGAGACGAAGAGCCGCCTTTTGTGGCTCTGCCGCGCAGAGGACCGCGATGCGCTTCTTGCCCTCTGCCGCAAGGCACTGAAGCCGCATCCCGCTTCGGACGTGCAGGGCACGTGCGGACGCGACGACTCATGCGAATGCCACAGCTGCTGGGTGCGCCGCGGCGGCTACAACAAACCAGTCGGTTCGCGCTAGTTTTCTGTGGTCTTCACAAAGCCTTCTACTGGCGCTCGACCATTATAGGCGTGGTGGTGGTGGTGCCGTCGATGGAGATGGTGGCTGTCCAGTGGAAATGGAAGGGGAAGCCCTGCGGCTCGCTGTACGTCACAGTGATCGCGCCAGTCTCGGCGTTCTTCGAGAGCGTGTACGTGAGCGCGGTGTGTTCGTCCGACTTGATCCCCAGGTTGAGGAAGCCGTCTTTGACCGTAGACGCGGCAGCCTGGGAAAGCGCGAAATAGACAGACGAGAGCTGAGCGGGATGCACGTCCCCGCAGAATTCCGCGACCTTGTCCGCAATCGCGCCGTTGTTCGCAGCGACCTCGGCATTCCTTTCGTCGCCCTTGACGTTCGCGTCGAGTCCGATGAGCCGCGACGCGAGGGCGAGGGCTTCGTGCTTGTCGAGCTTGTTCGCGACGGAAAGCGTTGCGTAGTCGGCGATGCCGCGCTCCTGGAGAAGGCGGACGACGACAATGCGCACCTTGCAGGCGCCGGCTGGGTCGTTGGCGAGATCGGTGACGAACGCCATGCGTGCCTGCGCGTCCGCGAGCGCCGCGACACGTCCACTACGCCGTTTGGGGCGAGCCCGAGCTCTTTGCGCACCTGGTCGATTGCTGCCTGCCCCACGCCATTCTCCGAAAGCGCGCGAATGAAAGCCTCCTTGATGGCAAGAACCTCTGTGTGTGAAATCGACTTGCCGTTCCACCCCGTGAAGATGACGTGGTTGTTGAGCTTTCCGAGGGTGGTTTCGCTCGTGAGCCTAACCTCGCCGGCGTTGTACGTGCCAGACGACATTTTCTGAAACTGCTGGAGCGAAATGTTGACGTTCGCAAGTTTTACCTGATTTGCCATGATACGACTCCTACTTGAGATTCTTTGCCTTGTTTACACACATCATTTTGAATGGTTACAGAGGACTTGACATAATATGACTAGAAGGTGTCTCATTTGCAATTAGTATAACATAATACTGAATTGACTACGAACCTT
>CAMIVJ010000266.1 GCA_946401765.1 uncultured bacterium
CCTAACAAGTTCCCGCCCGGCAGCGGCGCTCTTCGCGTCCAGCACAAAGGTCACCGTGTCGCCGGGATTGTTAGTCCAGCTTACGATTTTCTGATCGCCGCCATGTCTGCGGCTCACGTCCACCGTGATCTTTGCGTTGGCGTCGAACCGCACGAGGCCCACCGCGCCGCTCGTTCCGTTTGCCGCCACTCCGTCCACGCTGAACGTCGTCTTCCTGTCGCCGAGATCAAGCGTGGCGCCGTTCTTCATTACCAGCGGAGGCCTGTAGTCGCCCACCTTGTAGGCTCCATACACGAGCACCTCCGCCGACGAGGCACCAGGGTTGCGCTCCCATGTATCGGCCAGATACTCGAAGCCGCCGAAGTCGAAGTTTCCACTCATCTTGAACTTTCCGCTCGTGGAGGCGTCCACCGTCGTGGGACCATACCCCGCGAGCCACTCCCACTGGCCGCCCTCGAACACCCACTTGCCCCAGTCCCTCGCCCTGAGCGTGCCCATGCCCACGTAATGGTCGCTCTCCGCACCGACGAAAGTGAGAGTGTGGCCGTTCATCGTGAACCACGTGGGATTCTGCTGCGCACTGCCGAAGTACACTCCCTGGAGCTCCATGCGCGCATCGCCGGTCAGCACCACCGAGGGGGACAGAATCTTGTAGGCCACGTTATAGCCATTGGCCGTACTGCCGGTCTTGCTGCGGAACGTGCCCGCAAGCTCATAGGCATACACGCACGTGTTCACATCCACACAACCGTTCATGTCGTACACCGCACCAGCCTCCACGGCCACCGTGGCGTTCTTGGGGCCAAGCGGATTCGAGACGGTGCCGAGCCGGAGCTCTCCACCCGCCACCACAGTGCCGCCCACATACGTCTGGGCGATGCGCGGAATGAAGACGCCTTCGCCGTCCTTCACGAACTTGACCGCACCGGTGATCGCCACCTCAGCGTTCTCTACGGTGGCATCGCCGACGTCAAGGTGCAGCTCACCGCCGCCAACGGTGTCCGTTACCGTGGCCTTGCCGGAAAGCCGCGAGACTGTGAGCTTGTGGCCTTTGAGGTCGATCACGGCTCCATCGCCGAACTCGCCCACGCCGCGCCAGTCGCAGTCCGCCGAAAGCGAGCACCCGCCGATTTCGAGCCTGCGCCATACCACGGCCTGTGCGGCCTCTGCGGTAAGCGAGAAGGACGTCTCGCCCTTCACGTACACCGTGGTGACAGCAGTGGGAACAGCGCCGGGAAGAAGGTCGCCGTGGATGTTGCGGCACTCCCAGTTCGCTGGATCATTGAACGCGAGCGACGCGCCGCCAATCCACTCGGCCGTCACGGGCGCGGTGAGGTCGTCCATTTCAAGCATCACCGACTTACCGTCCGCCGAGAGTGCAGGGCGCACCCCTTCCAAGCCGACGTTCTTCAGCGTTACACAGTCCGCCACGGACGCCCCTTCAGGCAGCGTTATGCCGCCTTCACTCGTGAACACCGCCTCTTCTCCCACGTACCCGTCAAGGTCGATTGCCAGCTTCGCGCCTTCGGCGATGGAAACCGCCCCGCCGACCTGCAAGAACGCCGGCGCCACGAAAGTTGTGTTCTCGTCGATTGCAACGGAACCTTCGACCGAAAGCGACTTCGCCCCGGTGACGTCAAGGGTCTTTCCGCCCTTCACGGAGAGCTCGGATCCAGCCCCAATTGAGAACGGACCCGTCACCGCAAGATCGCGCGCCAAAGCGAGCGCGGGCGTGCCAGGGGTCGCCTCGAAGGCTATGTACGGCGGCATCGGTTCGGGCGGCGTGAACGTTCCGCCTTCGCCCGCGCGCACCGTAACACGCGTCCAGCTGCCTGGATCTTCACCTCCGCTGTACGTGAGCGACGAGGGAGCGAACGTGCCCGTGCCGCCCACGTTCACTATGCGCGTCTCCGGCTGCGTGCTGGCGGCACCCCATACGGCCCAGTGCGCGGTGAACACGCCCGCCGTCACGTTCAGCACGTTCGGCGTCTTGCGTCCCCCTATGTAGAAATATCCGTCTCCAGAGAACGTTCCACCAGAGAAGTTGACCACGGAACCAAGACGGTCGTGCCAGTCGCTGTCGGCGCTGTCGCCAAGGGTCACCTGACCGGCGAGAGTGATGTTGCCGCCGAGGAACGACATCGGCGCGCCGATGTAGTTTACCGGCTTGTTCGCTCCCAGCGTGACGTTGCCGTCGATCTCGATCGGCGAGTTGCCGAAAGCGGAGAAGTCCAGCGTCTGCGTGCCCGTGAAGCGCATCACGCCGGGTCCCTTCGGGGCGGCCGAAACGGTGCCGCCGCCCGTCAGCACGATAGTGCCGTAGTTGTAGTACGTGCCGGCGATGGATGGCATCGTCACCGTCACGCCCTCCGGCACGAAGAGAACGCCGTCGGTCGTCACATCATGGTCGTAAGTCGCGTCGGCGGTTGGATTGACGTCCGTCTCTACAACGCTCTGGCTCGGCCTCTTCGCCGGGAACGCCCGCGCGTACATGGCGGCCTCCTCGTCGCTCAGCGCACGCTCGTAGTAGCGAACGTCCTGATAGCAATTATTCGAGGTGGCTACGATCGGGGAGACACTCCCTCCATGCTGAGCGCCGAACTGCAGACCCGGCACGAACACCTTGTCGTTGCCCATGTTGTAGAGAGAGTCGAACCGTCCCACCAGCGCTCCGTCATAATAGACCGACATATAACGGTTCTCGCGTCGGTGCACAACTACCAGCGAGTGGAAGCGATCCCACGTCTCGTTAAGTCCGGTCAACGTCAGGACGGATGGCGTGTTCTTGTACTTTTTTGAACTCCAGCACTGCGATATCCGAACGGAAAGCTCTCCTGCCGTGGCCGATGAACATATCGTCATCTGACGCCCAGGATACGTGCCATTTGCGCCATAGCTTATGATGGCGCCGTTGCTCGTAGCACCAGGCTTCACCGACAACGCGGCGGACCAGTCGCCGTTCATCCCGGCGCTGCCGTTATTCATCGTGCCCCAGCCGCTCGGCTGGGTGACTGCCGTGCTAACACCTCCTGGTCCGTCCGTGGCCGCAAAAGTCATGGTCTTGGACTCCGTAAGGCGGTTGCCGGTGACCACCTTGGTGCCGTGGGTGAAGTCGAAGCGGAATCCGTAGTCGTCGAGCGTGGCGAGGCTTCTCAAAGGATCCGCCGGAATCTCGAGCGAGACGTCGTCGACTATCGAGCTTCGGTCGGCCAAGGCCGTGGGGTCGTTGTGGATCTCGAGCTCGTGCGCGCCCTTTTCGAGCCACACGTCGAACGTGGCGTATTCGAATATCGTGGACCAGCATGTGACGTATCCCACGCCCAGCGCCTTGCCGTCGATCTTGGGGATCAGGCGAGAGCCCAAGTAGTTGATGCTGGTGTTGCGCGCGGCGTGGCGGAACGAGAGGCGGTACTTGCCTGCAACAGGCGCGTTCACCGTCTGGCGTATGCAGGAATCCATCTGGATGAACGCCGCGTACGTGCCTGCCACCGCACCGTCGTACCACGTGGTGCTGCTCTTCGTCAGGCCAACGCGTCCGGTCAGGGTCCAGCCGGTCAGTGACGCATCGGCCGGAGCATATCCCCACGTTCCGCTGTTCACATCTGCGGAAACGCCACCTTCCTCGAAGCCTCCGTTTCGCACGATGTTCTGGCCTCCGAACGGACCCGTGGTGATGGTGACGCCCTCCGCCGTGCTTTCGAACACGGCCTCGATCTGGCCCGCCACGTCGCTTGCCACCACTGCCTAGTCGCCGTCAAGAGACGCGATCAGCCGCGTGTCGCCAATCCACTGCACGAACCTGTATCCATCCGCCGGCACTGCCTTCACGCGCAGCGTGCCGCCGCGCGCAAGCCACTCCGAACCGCTCTCCACGCTCTCGCCGCAGGCAAAGGACACCTTGCCCTGCGCGGCGTCGGCAGAGCTGGCGTAGAACCTGCAGGAGAGCACTCCGTTCTCGTACTTGTAGTCGTCCGCCTTGCCGATGCCGTCCGCGAAAACGAGCGGCTTATCCGTATCCAGAAAATCGCCGTGCAGCCGCCCCGTCACCACGTCCTTCACACACGCCGCGCCCGTCTCCGGGTCTGTGCATGGCGCGAAGAAGTGCACAAGCGCGCCGCCCTCGCAGATTTCAAACGAGTACAGCTTGGCCAAGGCGAAGCTTGTTCTCGGTGTCGCCTCCTCGGGATAATGCTCGATCGCGAGAGGGTCGAGCGTTATGGGATCCGCAAAGAGGAACGTGGGCACGCTGGACGTGGCGGAACGCGACGTGGAGATTGCTGCGTCATAGGACCTTTCGCCTTGACCTGATGGCGTCACGGCGTTTCTGCCAAAGGCGTAGAGCGTGGCCTTGGAGCTGGCTGAATCCAGCACGAACATGCGGCGCACGTTCGCACCTACTCCGATTCCCGTACCGACCCAGTTGCCCTTGCCGTCCTGAAACGCCCATGCGTATTGCTTGTTGCCGTTGATGTAGAGCGACGCGCAGAGGGCCGTTGAATTCCATCCGCCCGTGCCGAAAATGCGCTGTTGCACCGGCTCGGCGGCAGTGAACGCGAAGTCGGCCACGAATTTCGTCGCGGGATTCGGGTGATACAACGTGTTCACCGCGTTTGTGCCCCTCGCCTCTATGTAGGCGTATGGCTGCAGATCGGCAAACCCCATGCCAGTCATGCCCGCGCATATAGCCATGACAACAACATTCGACAAGCTCTTATTCATATCCTTCTCCTAACAGAAGACATAACCTGCGTCTTCATTTGTGACAATAATATCATAATTCTACGCG
>CAMIVJ010000267.1 GCA_946401765.1 uncultured bacterium
CATTTACGAGCCTCGTCTCCGCAAAGGACGGCGAGATTGTCCGCACGTCGCCGCCGCACGGCAACGAATACATCTACAACCCAGAAGACTACCGCCTCGTGTACATGAACTTCTCGCGGCTATAGCACCTCTACAGCAAGATATGGTAAAATAATGCCCGACATGAAGACCACAGAGAGTTCCCTAACGGCAGTTCCCTGTCCGAGCGAGAAAATGACACGCCTCCGTTCGACGTTACGCGAGATCGGGAGCGCGGCCGTCGCGTTCTCGGCAGGCGTTGACTCCACGTTTCTTCTGCGCGTGGCGCATGAGGAACTAGGCGACCGCGTCGTAGCCGTGACGGTTCGTTCCAGTACATTTCCTCGTCGCGAGCTCGACGAGGCGGTGGCGTTCTGCCGCGCGGAGGGAATCCGCCATGAGATAATCGACACGAGCGAACTGGATGTTCCTGGATTCGCGGAGAATCCGCCGGATCGGTGCTACCTGTGCAAGAAGTCGATATTTGGAGAGATCATGGTGTTTGCGCAGGCAAATGGTTTTGCGGCGGTGCTAGAGGGGTCGAACATGGACGACGACGGCGACTACCGTCCGGGCATGCGCGCGATCAAGGAACTCGGCGTGAAGAGTCCGCTTCACGACGCCGGTCTCACGAAGGCGGAGATTCGCGCGCTGTCGCGTGAAATGGGCCTTCCTACGGCGGAGAAGCCGTCGTACGCCTGCCTCGCCTCGCGTTTTCCCTACGGCGAGCGCATCACGGCAGCGGGGTTGGAGCGCGTGGAACGCGCCGAGCGGTGGTTGCGCGATGCGGGGCTTGGGCTCACGCAGTTGCGCGTCCGCTCGCATGGCGATCTAGCCCGCATCGAAGTGCAACCGGGCGATATTCCGCGCCTTGCCGCGCACGCGGCCGAAATCTCAGCGGCGTTCAAGGAATTCGGCTTCGCCTACGCCGCGCTCGATCTCCAGGGCTACCGCACCGGCAGCCTGAACGAGACGCTTGAAAGGAATGAACCACAGGCAAGTGTTAATAAGAGTCTTGCTCCTAAAGAAAAAGAGACTGGTAAATGACAGATAGCATTGACAGAGAGGAAGCGCTTGCACTCCTGAAACCAGAACGGCGTGAGGAATTGCGCACGCGCGCGCACGAAGTAACTGAGCGATGCGTTGAAAAGCGCTTCGACTTCTGCTCCATAATCAATGCGCGCTCGGGGCGTTGTAGTGAGAACTGCAAGTGGTGCGCACAGTCGGCGCACTGGAAGACCGGATGCGAAACATACGGCTGGGTGGGGACGGAGGCGTGCGTGAAGGCTGCGCAGGAAGCGGCAGCGAACGGTGCGGATCGCATCGGCATCGTCACTTCCGGGCGTTGCCTTTCGCCGGAGGATGTGGACAGTGTTTGCGTCGCCCTTCGCGAGATGCGCAAGGTCGTACCGGAGATTGGCCTTTGTGCGTCGCTGGGACTGCTATCAGAGGATGACCTCATAAAGCTCAAGGATGCGGGATTACAGCGCGTACACTGCAACATCGAGGCGGCGCCTTCGCTCTTTCCGCAACTCTGTACCACGCACACGACAGCTGATAAACTTGCCACGATCCATGCGGCCAAGCGGCTTGGTTTCCAAATCTGCTGTGGCGGCATTATCGGCATGGGCGAGACTGACGAGCAGTTGGTTGAATTCGCCTTTGCACTCAAGGAAATTGCCCCGGATTCTATCCCCGTCAATGTGTTGCATCCGATTGAGGGAACGCCGCTCTATGAACGTGGCGTACTTGACCCGGAGCGCGTAGTAGATTCGGTGGCGGTGCTGCGCCTTGTTAATCCATCTACACCGCTCCGTTTCGCTGGCGGGCGACGTGATATGAGCGACGAGACTGCTGCGAAATGCATATACGTGGGGATGTCGGCAGGCATTGCGGGGCCACTTCTCACGACCCCCGGTGCGGATTTCGACGATGACCGTTCACTTGCCGTCCGCGCAGGCTTTTCCGTTGGACGGAGGCAGAAGCGGTGATGTCGTTGCTCAACAAAGCGGCCGTTGTGCCGCGCGCGCTGACGCATCGGGAACTGGTCGAACTCTTGACCTGGCCTGATGCGGATGCGCTTTTTGCCGCCGCGTACGAAGTGAAATGCCGCGAGATAGGGCGGTTCGTCTCGTTCAGGGGACTGGTGGAATTCGGAAACATCTGCGAGAAGGACTGCTACTACTGCGGGATCAGGAAGAGCAACGGCAATGTGCATCGCTACCGCATGGACGCAGACGAGATCGTACGCGAGGCCGAGTGGGCCTTCAAGGAAGGATACGGCAGCCTTGTGCTGCAGTCGGGCGAGCTGACTGGCGAGGCGAACGCAACGTTTGTCGAGAACGTGCTGCGGCGCATTCACGCCTTTGGCGGAGACGATTTCGGCGTGACAATCAGCCTTGGCGAGCAGAACGAGGAAACGTACCGCCGCTGGCGCGAAGCCGGCGCGCACCGCTATCTGCTGCGCATTGAGACTTCCAATCCCGAACTTTACGCGAAGCTGCATCCTGCAGACCATTCATGGGAGAGGCGGCGCGACTCGCTGCGAGCGCTTCGGCGCTGCGGCTACCAGGTGGGAAGCGGGGTGATGTCGGGCCTGCCGGGGCAGACGGCCGACGATCTTGCGGCGGACATCGAGTTCTTCGCCGCTGAAGATCTCGACATGATCGGCATGGGCCCGTACATCCCTCATGCCGAGACGCCTCTTGGAAAGGACGCGCTCTGGACTTCCGAACTGCGCAAGCAGCGCCTGGAGCTAGGCCTTCGCATGATCGCCGTCACGCGCCTTTATCTGCACGACGTGAACATCGCCGCCGCGACAGCTCTTCAGGCGCTCGACCCCGAAGGGCGCGAGAAGGGGCTCCTCGCCGGCGCTAACGTGATCATGCCAAACGTCACGGAGACGCGCTATCGCGCCGACTACCAGCTCTACGCCGGCAAGCCGTGTCTCAACGAGAATTCTGCGCTTTGCCGTGGTTGCCTCGAGCGGCGCATTGCCGCCATCGGCGAGACTATACTTTGGAACAGGCGCGGCGACTCGCTGCACTGGAGGAGACGATGAAGATCGCAGTGGGACTCTCGGGCGGAGTTGATTCCGCAGTGGCCGCGCTTCTGCTGATGAAGGCGGGGCATGAAGTCACTGGCGTCACGATGAAGCTGTGGCAGGAGGGCAGGTACAAGGGTGGATGCCATGACGCATGCTTCGGTCCGGGAGAGGCGGAAGACATCGCGGCTGCGGAGGCGCTTGCGAAGAAGATCGGAATCGAATACCGCGTGTTCGACTGCGCGGATGAGTATGAACGCATCGTCATCGACTATTTCAGGCGCGAGAAGGCGTCCGGCCGCACTCCGAACCCATGCGTCGTGTGCAATCCGCGCATGAAGTTCGGACTTCTCCCAGAGATCGCCGCGCGCCATTTCGCGTTCGACCGCTTTGCCACGGGCCACTATGCTCGAATCGTGCAGTCTGGCGGAAGATTTGCGGTGGCCTGCGCGGTTGATTCGTCGAAGGATCAAAGCTATTTTCTCTGGGGACTCTCGCAGGAGCAGCTAGCACGCGCGATGTTCCCGCTTGGAGAGCTTGCAAAGTCGGAAGTGCGCCGTCTCGCGGCGGAGGCCGGGCTGCCGATGGCGGAGAAGCCTGATTCGCAGGATTTCTATTCCGGCGACTGCTCGGAACTGCTGGGCGAGGCGGACCGAGATGGAGAGATCGTCGCAACAAACGGCAAGGTGCTCGGCATCCACCACGGCTACTGGCGCTACACGGTGGGGCAGCGCAAGGGGCTAGGCATAGGAGGCGGCACTCCATACTACGTCTTGAAGGTTGACGGGAAGAACAACAGAATCGTGGTTGGAACGCGCGAGGAGGCCGTCCGCACGGAGTTCCAAGTGCAGACGTCGAACTGGATGGCCGCCGAGCCAACGGAGGAGAAAATAGAAGGGCTTGTGAAGATCCGTTCGAACGGAAGCCCTGTCGGCCCCGCCACGCTTGAGAACGGCATCGTGCGCGTGCCGGGCGGCATATTCGGCGTCGCGCCCGGGCAGTCCGCCGTCATGTACTCCACTAGCGGCGTCATCCTCTGCGGAGGCGTGATACAGGCGGATTTCGCAGCTTTGCATCAATCTGGAGACAAACAATGAAAATGAAACTGCAGTTCAATCTTGTCGTGCTGGCTGGCATTCTGGCTCTTGCCGTGCTGCTGGGCGTGCTGAACAATCTGCGCGTCTCAGACGAGCGCAAGGCGAAGTGGTTCGGTGTGCCAGATCGGGTAGGACTGGAAACTTCGCAGGAGGTGGCGCCGTGAATAGACGCATCTTGATGCAGGGCCTTGAGTTCGTGTGCCGGCTTGGGCTTGGAGCGCTCTTCATATACTCTGCATTGGCCAAGATATCGGATCCTGACGAGTTCGCCTACTCCGTCAGCCGCTACGAAATGCTGCCCGGCTTCACAATCGGCCTTTTCTCGTTGACCATGCCGATGCTCGAGCTGCTGGCTGGCGTCGCGATGCTGTTCACGAAATGGCTTCGCGAATCGGCTCTGCTGGTCTCGGGGATGCTCGCAATGTTCATCGTCGCGCTCACCCAGGCGCTTGTGCGCGGGCTTGACATCTCGTGCGGCTGCTTCGGCGTTCCGAGCGTGGGCGGCCAGAGAGAGATAGTGATGGCGCTCGTGCGCGACGTGGTGCTTATCGTTCCAAGCGTGTGGCTGATGTTCCGCACGAACGCACTGATCGAGCCGCTGGGGCGGTTG
>CAMIVJ010000268.1 GCA_946401765.1 uncultured bacterium
CACCTCGGTGACATGCTCCGCGAGTGTCTTTGAGATGGCGATGTCGCCATAGCAATTCGCGTTGAAGATGGCGTCCAGCTCCATTCTCTCGGCGCGGCACCAGGCGATATCCTCAAGGAATAGCTGCTTCCTTTCAGGCGTCCATTCCCGCCATCGGGCGACTTGCCGTCACACCAGGCCATGCAAAAAAGACCTCCTTGATGCGGGATAGGTACTTTACGCAAATCGTGCGGAACGGAGCGTTGTCAAACCAGCCGACGGCCAGAGTCCGATTTGAGGCCTTGTTTTCCTTGTCATGATTCATGCCCTGTTAAACGCGGCAGATGCGCCGCCGGTTCAACGAGCCGGAACAGTCTTAATCACACTTCTAACGACTGGACGGCGGCGATGGTGCGCGTGATGAGGTCGTCCAGAGTCCAGCCGAGCTGGTCCACGCTGCTATTCGATCCAACGCCTCTAGAAGTGTCTTGCGCGGACATGCAAGGTTGATGCGGAGGAAGGAATATCCTTTCGGTTCGCCGTAGATTGCGCCGGGCGAGAACTTGACCTTCGCCTCGCGTTCGAGCTGACATGACAGTTCCGCCGATGAAAGACCGAGCGCCGTCGCATCTACCCACGCCAGATAGGTGGTTTCAAGCGCTGCAACTTTAAGTAGAGGCAGACGCGTGCGGACAAAGCCAAGAAGCGTCAGGTAGTTTTCATGCAAGTAGGCGCGAAGCGCGTCGAGCCAGTCGCTGCATCTGTCCCATGCGACAGATGAGGCGAGAAAACCGAATGGATTGATTTCGCCCGTACAATGGACTTTGAGGAAATGACGCACCCGCCCGCGCACCTCCGGATCGGAACAGATAATGGCGGCAGTCTGGAGTCCAGCAAGGTTGAACGCCTTGGACGCGGACCAGAATGTAAGCGAAGCGTTCCGAAACTCTTCGGACAGGCTGGCAAACGGGACATGTCGCGATGCTGGCATCTGCAAGTCGGCATGAATTTCGTCGCTGGCGACGAAAACCCCGTGCCGCAGGCATATTTCGCCCACCGTGCGAAGCTCCTCCGCCGTCCAGGCCCTGCCGGTCGGATTGTGTGGATTACACAGCAGAAACAGCTTTACGCGCGGATCGGCGACTTTGCGTTCCAGGTCTTCAAAGTCCATTTCGTAGGTGAAATCACCCTCGTTGTCTTCGCGAACAGGTACACGGCGGAGAGGATTTTCAAGCACATCGCAACCCTGATTGCGGATGGTCGCGAAAAAACAGTTGTAGGCAGGCGTCTGGACGATTACCTTGTCGCCTGGCGAGCAAAAGGCACGAATGACGGAGGCCAGCGCAGGGACAACGCCGATCGCATCTATAACCGTGTCCGACGAAACCTGCCAGCGATGGCGAACATTGAGCCAGCGGACAAGACTTTCGTGCCACGAGCCCGATGGCAGGGCATAGCCGAACACGCCCTCCTCCACGCGACGGCACAGGGCATCGACGATGGCGGGTGCGGCGCGGAAGTCCATGTCCGCAACCCAGAGCGGCAACACGCCGTCCTCGGCTGGCAAATCCCACTTCTCGCAGTCTGTCCCGCGCCGGGCAATGATCGTGTCAAAATCGTAGTTCATGATTGGAAATTCCATGTCAATGCAATAGGTAACGGTTATTTCAACAGAATGCGTGATGGCATCCGACGAAGAGCTCCTTGCTGTTGAATGTCAGAGGTGTGTCTGCCGAAAAAGGAGACGTCGTGAGCAGTTGTCTAGATCGATCGGCTGGGTGATGGACGGATTCTTGCCGCAGACAGGACAGCTTCCGCCTGGAGGTGGAAGGCGAACTTCGTGAAATCTGGACTTTAGCGCGTCATAGACAAGGAGGCATCCCGCGAGGAGTTCACCAGCGCCGACGATGTACTTGACCGCTTCCATGGCCTGGAGTGTTCCGATAACGCCACAAACGCCTCCGATCACGCCTGCCGTGTCGCACGATGGCGCAGAATGCTCGGACGAATACGGGAAGATGCACCTGAGACATGGCGCATGGTTAGGTACGTAGGTCGTGGTTTGCCCCCGGAATTGCAGGACTCCTGCATGGCTATACGGTTTTCCCTCAAGGACGCAGGCGTCGTTTATGAGATATTTGGCTGCGGCGTTGTCGGTGCCGTCGATGATGAAGTCCCAGGGGCGGATCAACTCACGCACGTTGTCGGCGTGCACGACGGAATGGATCGCCACGACCTCTACGTCTGGGTTGAGGGCGGTTACCCTCTCCACGGCGCTCTGCACCTTTGGTCTGCCGATGTCGCCCGTCGTGTGAAGTATCTGCCGCTGGAGATTGGTGCGGTCCACTACGTCGAAATCCACGATTCCAAGCCGTCCGACGCCCGCGGCGGCGAGATAGAGTGCAGCCGGAGAGCCGAGCCCGCCGGCACCGACGACAAGAACCTTCGCGGCCATCAGTCTCCGCTGTCCGTCGAGGCCGATCTCCTTCAGCAAGATTTGTCGATAGTAACGCTCTGTTTGTTCGTCTGTCATTCTCCCACCGGAAAAAGGCCCTTACTGATGTAGCGGTCGCCACGGTCGGGAAAGAGCGTGACAACGTTGCCGCGCAGTCCGGCGTGGATGGCCTTCAGCGCGGCGGCAAGCGCGCCGCCGGACGACGAGCCGGCGACGATACCCTCGCGCCGCGCCAGTTCGCGCGTGGCGGCGAACGCCTCGTCGTCACTCACTTTCACCACTTCGTCCACAAGCGACATGTCCATCGTGTCGGGGATGAAATCGTTGCCGATGCCCTCGATTTCGTAGTCCCCGTGTTCGCCGCCGCCCATCGTGGAGCCGACCGGATCGGCAAGGATGGCGCGGATCGCAGGGTTCTTCTCCTTGAGGTAGCGTACGACGCCGCTGAAGGTTCCGCCCGAGCCCGCGCCCGCGACGAACGCGTCGATCTGTCCGTCCATGTCGCGCCAGATCTCCGGCCCCGTCGTCTCGTAGTTGGCGCGCGGGTTCGCCGGGTTGTGGAACTGCCCGAGGACGACCGCGCCGGGCGTCGCGGCGGCGATTTCGTCCGCCGTCTTCTCCGCGAGGAGCATCCCGTCGGCGCGCGGCGTGCGCACGATTTCCGCGCCGAGCGCCCGGAGGAGCGCAACCTTCTCGCCGGAGAACTTGTCGGGGACCACAAAGATGACGCGGTAGCCGCGTCCCAGCGCGGCGAACGCGATGCCGATGCCGGTGTTGCCGGCCGTGCCCTCGACGACGGTTCCGCCTTTCTTCAGGGCGCCTCGCCGCTCGGCGTCGTCGATCATGGCGCGTCCGATGCGGTCCTTCACGCTGCCGCCAGGGTTCGCGAGTTCCAGCTTCGCGTAGAGCTTCGTGCCTTCGGGAATGTCGAAACGACTGATCCTCACCAGCGGAGTGTTGCCGATGAGCTCCTGGTATGATTCGTACCTCATGGCGGTCACGCTTTCCTTATGGCGTTCTCGACGTCGCTCCAGATGTCGTCGGCATCCTCGATGCCGACGGAAAGACGGATGAGCCTGTCCGTGATTCCGACCTTCTCCCGCGTCTCCTTCGGTATGGAGGCGTGGGTCATGGAGGCGGGGTGGCAGACGAGCGACTCCACTCCCCCGAGCGACTCGGCGAGCGCGACGAGGCGGAGCGCGCGGAAGAATGCGCGGTGGTCCTTGCCGTCCGCAAGCTCGAACGAGATCATCGCGCCGCCGTTCTTCGCCTGCTTGAACTGGACGGCGTGTCCCGGGAAGTCCTTGAGTCCCGGATACCACACGCGGGAGACGTCCGGGTGCGCCGCGAGTCGCGCCGCAATCGCTTCGGCATTGGCGACATGCCGGTCCATGCGCACGCCCAGGGTCTTGATGCCGCGTACGAGCAGGAACGAGTCGAACGGGCCGAGGACGCCGCCTGTCGCATTCTGGATGAACGCAAGGCGCTCGGCGATTTCAGGGTGGTTCGTGACGGCGAGTCCGGCCACGAGATCACTGTGCCCTCCGAGGTACTTTGTGGCGGAATGCACCACGATGTCCGCGCCGAGCGTGATTGGCCTCTGGAGATACGGTGTCATGAACGTGTTATCAACAATCGTGAGGAGCCCGCGGCGCTTTGCGACGAACGTAACCGCCGCAAGGTCGGTGACCGTGAGGAGCGGATTCGCGGGCGATTCCACGAGGACGGCCTTGACGCCCGGCGTGATTGCGGCATCCAGCGCAGACACGTCGTCGGTGTCCGCAAGCGCGTAGCCGAGTCCAAACGACTTGAACACCTTGTCGAGAACGCGGAAGGTTCCACCGTAGACGTTCTTCGAGATGAGCACTTTATCGCCCGTCCTGAAGAGCGAGAGAACGGCTGTGATTGCCGCCATGCCGGAGCCGAAGGCGAAGCCGCGCGTGCCGCCTTCCAGGTCGGCGATCAGCGCTTCAAGCGCGGCCCGCGTGGGATTTCCGGTACGGGAGTATTCCCAGCCTGTGTTTTCGCCGAGTGCGCGCTGGCGGTAGGTGGATGTCTGGTAGATGGGCACGTTCACGGCGCCGGTTGCCGCGTCGCCGTCGATGCCGCCATGGATGAGCAGAGTTGATTCTTTCATTTTCTTGAAAATTGGTTGTCGGGTTGAAGGTTGATGGGGGGTGAACGTCACGCGAAACGCGCGACGCACCAACATCGGCCCGCAACGGCGGCAGCTGTATGTTTCAAGAATGTATTCATGGTCTTCAGATTATACTTCGAATGACTGGACGGCGGCGATGGTGCGCGTGATGAGGTCGTCCAGCGTCCAGCCGAGCT
>CAMIVJ010000269.1 GCA_946401765.1 uncultured bacterium
TCTCCCAGCTGTCGAAGTGGAGCGTGGTGAGTCCGCGTCCCGGACGGCGAGGACCCGCTGCGGCGAGGATCTTGTCTGCATAGTCGTGCAGGTGGCGTTCGATCGCGCCGCGGTCGAACTTGCTCGTCTCAAATCCAAGACCTGGCTTCGGCGCGGGACGAGTGGTCTGTCCGGTGAGGCGGCGGCCAACGCGCATGATCGTCCAGCGCCCTTCGGGCACACGCCAGTTGAGGCATCCCGAGGCGTCCATCTTCGCCGTGAGGTCAACCACCTTCGTGGGATCGACGCACTTCTCTGGCGGCACCGCCTTGCTTGACGGAGGAAGATACGGCTTCACGCCGGGCTTGGACGAAAACGGCGCGCGCTGGTAGATGGCCTTTTCGTCCGCATCGGGAAGACGTTCCGCGCCTTCCGGCTCTGGAAACGCCAGCACGGCCACGTCGCGGTAGTAGCTCTCCCAATCCTTCCTCATCTCGGCCGTGAGCGTGTGGACGCCGAAGAACGGCGCGCGCGGCGCGGGGATGGGCAGGATGGACGAGAATTCGCTCGGACCGGTGACGGTGGTCTCGCTTGCGACGGTGTGCTGCATGGCGTCGTCGGGCTTTACTGACTTTCCGCCGGCACCACACCAACCGGGGCCTGTCCCCACGGCAACCTCGATTCCAAGGCGGTCCGCCTCGGCGATTGCGTAGCCGAAGAGCTCCAGCCACTTCGGACTCAGGAACTCCACGGGGCCGCGTCTGGGGCGTCCAGCGCCGATCTCGAGAATCAGCACGCCTCCGATTCCCGCCTCCTTCATCGCGTCGAGGTCCGCCTTCATGCCTTCACGAGTGGTGTTGCCGTCCATGAAATACCAGTACACCCACGGACGCGCCGAATCAGGCGGATTCGCAAACATCTCCTCAAGCGACTGGCCGGCAAAAACCGGTCCTGCAGCCAGCGCCGAACATGCAAGGGCGAGAACTAGCTGTCTTTTCATCGGTATCCTCCTCCTTTGGAATGATTTGAAATCTACTGCACATACACGCGCTCGACGCGGTTGCCGAGGGAGCAGATGATCTCGTAGGCGTGTGTGCCCTTCAGCGCGCCCCAGTCGTCGGGTGTGACCTGGAACTTGCCGGAACGGCCGAGGCAGACGACTTCATCACCTGGTTCGACACCTGGAACATGCGAGACGTCCACTGTGGTGTAGTCCATCGAGATGCGTCCGATCACAGGACACGGCACTCCGCCGATGAGCACATGGCCGCGGTTCGTGAGCGCAAGCGGAAGTCCGTCCGCATATCCGGCCGAAATCGTGGCGACGCGAGTTGAACGGTTGAGGCACCAGGTGCGTCCGTAGCCAAGCGTGGTGCCTGGCGGAAGCGTGCGCACCTGCGCGACGCGCGTCTTGAGGGTGAGCACGCTCTCAAGCTTGAGAGCTCGGCGTCCATTGGGGTCGAAAGATCCGTGCAGGTTGATGCCGGTGCGCACCTGCGTGAACGGCGGACGCGCCGCGCGGGGAAAGTTGTTTATCGCGTCCGAGGCCGCGATGTGCACAACGCGGAACGTGATTCCGCGGCGCTTGAGCTCCGCGAGGATCGAGCAGAAGAGGTCGATCTGGTCTTCCGTGAAGGCGTCCTCCGGATCGTACGCCATCGGGCAGTGCGAGAATATGCCCTCGCAGTCGAGATTGGGGAGGCGCTTCACCGCGCACGCCACGCGCACTGCGTCCTTCGCGAGAATGCCGAGGCGGCCCATGCCGGTGTCGAGCTTGAGGTGCACCTTGGCGACTTTCCCGAGACGGCGCGCGGCGGCGCTGATGAGGCGTGCGGTGGCGATGTCTATGACGGGAAGAGTGACGCCCGCCGCGACCATGGGCTCGATTTCGTCCGGCAGCACGGACGAGAGAATCTGCACCGGTTTGCCGCGCCCCGCGAGCTGCAGCGCCTCGAAAGGCTCGGCCACTCCGAATCCCGCGCAGTCGGTGGAGGCAAGCGCCTTCGCGTACGGATCAACGCCGAGACCGTAGGCGTTCGCCTTCATGACGCACAGCACCTTGGCTGGCTTGACGGCGGCGGCGATGCGGCGATAGTTGGCGCGCAGGGTGCCGATGTCGATCTCCACCCACACTCTTCTTCTGAGGTCCATGTCAAATCTCCACTGGAGTGAGCGAAACGTCGCTCCATCCGCACGGGAGGGCGAAGCGTATCTTGCCGTCGCGCTTCTTCTTGTCGCGGCGCATTATGTCGGAGAGAGAGTCAAACGTCACGCCATCGGGCAGCTCCACGGGAAGTCCCACATTCCTGAACACCGCGGCCATCTTGCCGGGCCAATCCTCTGGCGCGAGGCCGAGGCGCACAGCGAGGCGGGCCTCCTCCACGGCGCCAATCGCCACGGCCTCGCCATGCTTGACGGCGAAGTTCGTGGCCACCTCGACGGCGTGGCCCACGGTGTGGCCGAGATTGAGCTTGGCGCGCACGTCGCGTTCGCGGGGATCCTGCCTCACGAGGCGCACCTTCACGGCGAGGGCGCGGCTCACGAAGGCGGCGAGGCCTTCGAGGTCGTCGATCGAATCGAAGGGAGCGTCAGGGGCGATGCAGCCAAGGCCCTCGAACATCTCAAGATGGTTTGCGAGGTCGGGGTCCGCGATGAATGCGTGCTTGAGGGCCTCGGCGAGGCCGCAGCGCCATTCGCGCGCGGGAAGCGTCACGAGCGTCTCGACGTCGGCAAGAACGAGCGACGGCGAATGGAACGCGCCAACCATGTTCTTCGCCTCGGGGAGGTCGCATCCTGTCTTGCCGCCGGTGGAGGCGTCCACCATCGAAAGAAGCGTGGTGGGCACGTTGATCCAGCGCATGCCGCGCATCCAAGTGGCGGCGGCGAAGCCGGTTAGGTCGCCGGTGACGCCGCCTCCAACGGCCACGGCGAAGTCGTCGCGGCCAAGGCCGGCGCGCAGGAACACGCGCCAGATGTCCGCAACCGTGTCGAGCGTCTTGCCCTCCTCGCCTGCGGGAATCGTGGTGCGCACCACCTCGATGCCGGCGGCGCGAAGCGAATCCGCCACGCGCTTCGCGTAGAGGGGCTCGGTGTTGGAGTCGCCCACCACGACGGCGCGCAGGCCAAAGTCGTGCTCGAGAACCCATTCGCCGATGAAGTCGATGATCCCCTCGCCCACCATCACGTCGCTTGGAACGTCGCCGGAAGTGATGTGATACGCGCCGAAGAGTATCTCCGCCGCGTCGAGCATGTTGTCGAGCGAGCGGCCCGCCACGTCAAGGCGACGGCGGAAGCTCGCGTAGTGATCGGCACGGCGGGCCATCAGGTCCTCGAGCTGGCTGCCGGTGTCGGATATGCCGTTGTTGAGAAGCGGACGCGTTCCCGGGGTCATGTCTATGTGCGCTCGCAGCACGTCGAGCGGACAGTCGAGGCACACCACCGTGCCGCTATGCTCCGCCATCGCGCGGCACGCGTCGTCGAGGAGCGTTCCGCCCCCAAGCGCGACGACGCACCCCGAACGCTCGCAAACAACCTCAAGGGCGCGCTTCTCCCGCGCACGGAAGCCGCTTTCGCCCTCCTCGGCGAAAATCCGCCTAACTGGCATTCCTGCGTCGTTCTGCACGATCTTGTCAAGATCGAGGAACGGAAGATCCAACCGCTCGGCAAGAAGCTTGCCGAGCGTGGATTTGCCGCTGCCGGGCGGCCCGTAGAGAAAGAGGTTCCTCACCTCAGGCGTCTTCCTTGATCGTGTTGCGCGCCTCGTTCACGCGCATCTTGCGGCCCATGAACTCTTTTTCGCTCATTGCGGCGATGGCCGCCTCGGCCTCGGGACGGTTAGGCATCACAACGAAGCCGAAGCCCTTGGAGCGCTGGCCGTTCTTGTCGGTGACGATGCGGGCGGAGCCGACCGTGCCGAACTTCTCGAACTCCTTGCGGAGCTGGTCCTCGGTGAGCTCGTAGCTCAGATTGCCAACGTATATCTCAACGCTGCCGGCGGGAATGGGCTGGCGGGGCGTAGACGACACGACGCGCGCGGCGCGCTTCTGCTGCGCCTTGCCTCCCGAAGCGACGCGGCGGCCGATGAAGTATCCGATCAGCCCGCCTACCACAAGGGCGCCGGCGATTGCCGCTATTGCGTGGGGAGGGCAGCACTTGGAGCATTTGTCGGCTGTCTGCGTAGCCGCCTGCGCCAGAAACACCATGTTCATCATCTCTTTTCTTCTCTCTTTCTTCGTTATTACGCGCCTCAGCCCGCGAGGAAACCGTCGAGCTTCTTCAGACGCGATGGGTGACGCAGCTTGCGCAGGGCCTTCGCCTCGATCTGGCGGATGCGCTCGCGCGTCACGTTGAACTGCTTGCCCACCTCTTCCAACGTCCTGGAGAAACCGTCGGTGAGCCCGAAACGGTAGTCCAGCACCTGCCGCTCGCGGTCAGTGAGCGTTAGCAGGATTTCTCCCAGCCTCTCGCGAAGCATCGCGTATGCTGTCTGCTCGGAGGGGTTTTCCGCAGTCGTGTCGGGTATGAAGTCGCCGTACTTGGCGTCGTCGTTGTCACCAACCTTCGACTGAAGGGAAATTGGCTGCTGCACCATGCGGTACACCTGGCGAACCTGGTCGGGACGCATCTCCATCTCCTCGGAGAGCTCCTTCTCGGTGGGCTCGCGGCCAAGCTTCTGGATGAGCTTCTTCTGCACGCGCATGAGCTTGTTGATCGTCTCGATCATGTGCAC
>CAMIVJ010000270.1 GCA_946401765.1 uncultured bacterium
CACGCGCCGCGCATAGCCGACACGACCGTTGTTGTCCGCCGTAGAGAGCGCGTGTGTCTCGGTCTCTAAGTTGTTGACCGTCGAATCCTTAAGATTGACGACGCCATCCCCGCGCTCGTTCATGTGCCACACGCCGATGTACTTTTCAAACGTGTTGCCGGGGTCCGGTCGCTCTTCCAGAAGCGGACTCCTGTAGCACATCGTGAACTTCGTTCCGTTGTTCATCTCGGGGAGTCTTACCCAGAAAAGCGACATGCCATTCTTGTTCCACGTATCGATCTCGTGCGGGATGATGCGCCCCTTCTCGTCCACAAAGGCGATGTCGCTGCCGTCGTAGTGGTAGAAGTCGTCGTATTTGAAGCCGTTTGTGTCAGCCTTACGGACCTCGACCAGCACCGGGAAGTTCGTGAGTGTTTCCGTTCCCGTATAACCCGTCACGGTGAAGGGCAAGTAACGCTCAAAGTCGTTCGCAACCCAGAAAGAGTTCGTCCCATCGTCGAAGAAGTGCGTGTAGTCAGAGCCAATCGTCTCTCCCTCCTCGCCGCGCGTGGTGAACGTGCCTTCCTCAACTTCCGTCGTCTCGTCGTCGTTGCCGTATGCGCGAAGCTTGTAGCTGTATGTCGTTCCCGCCGCTAGGCCCGAAACAACGTCCGTGAAGCTGCTGTTCAAGCCAAGCCCCGTCTTGAACGTCGTCCAGTCCGGCTCGCTCTCACCCGCCGCCCAGATCTTCCGCTGGACGAGGCAGGCCGTCGCTTCACCGAGTCCGATGACCGTGCCGCCAATCTTGATGAAGTCGTACCCAACCTCCAAAATGCCCGTAGTCTCGTCCCACACGATCGTCAGTCCTGGCAACGTCGTGAACGTGTCGAAGACAGGCGTCGTTGCCTCCCCGTCATTGGCGACCGCGCGGAGCGCATAGTTGTAGGTGGATCCTGATGCCAGCTCACCCGCAGCGACCTCAAAGGCTACGGCGCCAAGCACATTCGTAATCGTCGTCCAGCTCTACGGCTCGGCGGCGCCGTCCGCCCAACACTTCCACTGCACCTCGAATGATTCCGCCTCGCCCAGCGTTGCGACCGCGCCGGCGACGACGACGCAGTCGTGATGAATTACCGAAAGGCCCGTCGCCTCGGTGGCCGTGGACCACGCAACGGCGAAACCGGTCAACGTCGTGAAGTTGCCCTCCACGGGCACTGATCCCGCATCACCCTCTCTTCCTGCCGCGCGCATCTTGTAGCTATAGGCGGTTGCCGGCACCAATCCCGAATAGATGACTGAGAAGGTATCGGCGGCAACAAGCCCGTTCGTCAACGTCGTCCAGTTCTCCGGTTCGGTTCCGCCTGTCGCCCAGACCTTACATTGAATCAAGCAGTTGGGAAATCCTCCGCAATTCGCCACCGTTCCTTCAAAGCCTACATAGTCATGATGGACATACGAAACGCCCGGAGTGGTGCCTAAATCGTTCACCCAAGTCACCTCCGGGGGAGCGGGCGTCACGAACTCTTCATCCTTCACCGTATCGTAGTCGGCCTTTATCCAGTCCGCGCTCACGATGCCAGGTCTAAGGCGAACCTCGTCCATGTCGCCATTCAAACGGCGTCCTTTCTTTTGTGCGGGCGAAGAGCCATACGAATCCTGGGTGGAACAACCGATGCCGATGTTGGCATTTTCACTCAAGTTTACGTGATATTGGAGAGTCTTGGATTCGACAAAGGCGCCGTCGATGTAGAAGTCATACGCCGCCGTCCCGCCGTTGGTTGTATCTTTCCAGATGACATCGACCTTTCTCCATGTGCCATCGGCCAACGTCGTTCCCACCCCGGCGTCCGTCAGCGTGCATTCGTTGTCGGAACTCGCGTTGAAAGTACCACCAGAGAAGATGCGGACCATGGACGGTGGATTGCCGTTCTCGAACTGAATCCCCCAGGAGGCACCGTAGTCGCCCTTGCGACGACCGAGCATGTAGGAATACGTCACCTGCCCTTGGGAGCGCACCCAGTATGAGGCATGGAAGTCCGTTCCAAGGGAGTCGGCAACTTCCTTCTTCGTGGTATTGGAGTTGACATCGACGATGATGCCAGCGTCGTGGTTGTTGTCCTTCGCAATTCTTCTTGCACGTCCAATTCTGCCGTCGGAAGCGACCACGCCGTTGTTGGCAGCAGCCGTACCATCAAGCGCGTTGGCCGTAGAATCGGGAATCGTCGTCCCAGTACCGCCCGCCTCGTTCAAGTGCCAGACGCCGACATAGTCACCCCAAGGGTTGGGATTGTCGACCTTTACGCCGTCTGCGACGTTGTAGCACATGTAGAACTTGAAGCCCTGTGTCAATTGAGGGATCCTGACCCAGGCAAGCGATTCCCCATTGTGAACCCATGTGTCGTTTTCAGATGCGAGACGGGTACCGTCCTCGGCGAAGAAGGCCACATCGTATCCGTAGGTTGTCGTATGGGCGTTGTTCCACGCGGAAGTGTCATCGTAGTCGAAGCCGGGCATTCTCGTTTCCGATATGCGCACGAGCACCGGGAAATTGACAAGCGTCTCGGTTCCGGTGTAGCCGGCGACCTGTAACTTGATCTTGTGGTTGAAGTCCGCCATCGTGAGTGAATCGGCCGCGTTCGCATTGAACGTCGCAAGCACAAGCGAAAGCGCAGCGGCGATTTTCGGTAGGGCGGTCGCCCAGCGACCGCCGTGGCCGGCACGGGGTGCCGACCCTACCGGTAGGGTCGCGCGTCCCGCGCGACCGCGGGCACGCGGGACGCGTGCCCCTACCAACATTGACAAGCATGACGAAATCAGAGAGATGCACTTCATATCATTCTCCCCTCATTATTCAGCCCGCTTCACCTTGAAGAAACGGCGCTTCGGCGACTTCGGCGTTCCGATCGCGATCTCGGACCTGCCGTCACCTTCGACGACCTCCGAGAAATAATCCGGCTTGAGGTCGTTCGGCTTCTCGCCGGAGATGATCGTGTAGTCGAGGTACGGCACGGTGCCGGCAACCGCGAGCCATACTTCGTCATTCCCAATCTCCATGTCTGTGATGCGCGGCGGCAGAAGGTTCGGCGGTACGGCGGAAAGCCTGTTCGCGCGGACAACGGACGCCGGTAGGGCGGTTGCCCCGCGACCGCCGTTGGCTGCGGCGAGGCGTGGCTTGACTGAACTGGCGTCGGTGATTTCCACGCCGCCTGAAATGATTCCCCAGCGGTTCACTCGCAGTGGTTTGCCGTTCTGCGTGCCAGTTGGCACTCCGGCAAGGTTACGCGTATCAACAAGGCAAACGGCCCATTCGCCGCCCTTGAGCGCCTCATATTCTGCAGCGGGAATCTGGAAAACCGCATCGCGGCACCTGCCGCCTAGCGCGAGAGCGCCCGCGAGAACCACATGATCGTTGGGCGAGGCAGCTGTACCATCCGCGTTGAATCCGGAGAATACCGTCCCTGCGGGCGACCAGACGAGCGCATAGCACTCGCCGTCCCGCACGATCGAACCGTCGGCATAACGGTCCAGACCAGGCGTAGAGAACCTGGCCAACTTGTCCTGCATGCTTCCGAAGGCGCACGCAGAACACGTCACAACCGCTGCAACGGCCAGAAACCCGGCTGTCTTTGGCATTTTTACCTCTCCATTTCCTTTGGCGGCACCCCCCGCCAAAAAACGCTTAGTATGATACAATCTCTTTGCCAATATGTCAATCAAAAGTTTCTGTTTTTAGGCTCTCGCAGATTTATTTTCTCTCATTTTTCCATTGGCTTTCAGCGCGCGATTCGCTACAATAGTGGCGTCTGGTAAAAACGCATAAAGGAGCAGTTCGATGTTAAACGATTTCGGATACATAGACAAGGCGATCGCCAACATCAAGGAGGTCGCGGAAAAGCAGGAGGCCAACATCAAGGCCGCCGCCGCGCTTATGGCAGACGCTATCGCCGCCGACAGGCTCATCAACGTCTATGCGGGCGGTGGACACACCACCCTCGCAATGGGCGAGATGTTCTTCCGCGCCGGCGGCCTCGCCAACATAAATCCCCTCATGGAGACCGCACTCTCCGTATTCAACCAGGCCCTCAAGTACCTCGAGCTCGAGCGCACTGTCAACTTCGGCGCCTCGATCATCAAGTACTACGACATCAAGAAGGACGACGTTGTGATCTTCTTCCACAACATCGGCATCAACCCCGCCACCATCGACGCCGCCGAGGAATGCAAGAAGCGCGGCGCCAAGATCATCGCCGTCGCCTCGTCCCACTGGCAGAACGAAATGCCCAAAGACCACTTCATCCGCCACCCGAACGGCAAGAACCTCTTCGACTACGCCGACGTCTGCATCGACGACTACAACCCCGTAGGCGACGCCGTAGTCACCGTTCCCGGAATGTCCACCCCCATCGCCCCCATATCGAACGTCGTGGACTTCACCATCGCCCACCTCCTTGAAATCGAAACCTGCCGCCAGTGCGTGGAGCGCGGCATCACTCCCCCCGTGTGGAACTCCGCCAACGCTCCAGGCGGCGACGAGAAGAACGCCGCCTACCTCGCAAAGTACAAGCCCCTTGTGAAGTGCCTATGACAATGGAAAGAACGGCCAAAGGCCTCAGTCTGCTGAGCGGCGGACTCGACTCGCAGCTTGCAGTGTGCGTGCTGCGCGCCGCCGGCGCGTACGTGGAGGGCGTGACGTTCGCCACGCCCTTCTTCCAGCCCGACA
>CAMIVJ010000271.1 GCA_946401765.1 uncultured bacterium
CGGTGATCTCGATGCCGTACTGGGTGATCGGGTTGCCGATCGGGCCCATCGCGAAGGGAATGACGTACATCGTGCGGCCCTTCATCGAGCCCTTGTACGCCTTCTCCATCTTCTTCTTCATTTCGACGGGGTCCATCCAGTGGTTCGTGGGGCCTGCGTCGATCTCCTTCTTGGAGCAGATGAAGGTGCGGCCCTCAACGCGCGCCACGTCGCTCTCGTGCGAGCGGGCGAGGTAGCAATCGGGACGCTTCTTGGGGTCCAACTTGATGAACTGGCCCTTCTTGACCATCATCTCGCAGATGTCAAGATGCTCCTTCTTCGTTCCCTTCACTACCACGATCTTGTCGGGCGTGCAGATCTTGTTCCACTTGTCTACCCACGCGAAAACCTTCGCGTTGGCGAATTTCGGCGTCTTGGCCATGTTCTCTTTACTCCTTGGTTTTTGCCGGGCACATACCCGGCTGAAAAATTGGCGTATATTTTACAATTTTACGGCATTTCCCGCAAGTGGGAAAATGAGAAAAATGAATCTGCGGCCTACTTCTGCGCGGGGACGCAATGGCGGTTGCGGCGGTTCGCCATGAAGCGGGAGGCCGCCACCAGCACGCACGTGAAGGCGAGCATGAGCGTGGAGAGCGAGTTGATGACGGGCATCTGCTTCGAGTGCTTGATCATCGAGTAGATCTTGAGCGGCAGAGTGTCCGCGCCAGGCCCGGTGACGAAGAACGTGATCACGAAGTCGTCGATCGAGAGCGTGAACGCCAGCAGCCCGCCGGCCACGATTCCCGGCAGCAGAATCGGCAGCACCACGTGGAAGAACGTGTAGAACGGCCCTGCGCCGAGGTCGTATGCGGCCTCGGTTATCCTGTCGTCGAAGTCCTGCAGGCGCGCCAGCACCGTCATCGCCACGTACGAGACGCAGAAGGTGGTGTGCGCAACCCAGATCGTGAACAGCCCGCACCCCACGCCCGATGCCGTGAACATCATCAGCAGCGAGATGCCCATCAGTATCTCGGGCATCACGAGCGGCGTGTAGATGAGCCCGTAGTGGAATGTCTGGAGCCTGTCCTTCCACCGGTGCAGGGCCATGGCCGCCGTCGTGCCCAAGACGCACGAGGCGACGGTAGCCGTGGCGGCGATCACGAGCGAGCGCCCGAACGCCTCCCATATCGCCCTGTTCTGCGGGGCGAAGAGAGTGGCGTACCACTTGAACGTGAAGCCCGTCCACTCCCCGCCGAACTTAGAGGCGTTGAAGGAGTTCCCCACCAGCACCACGATCGGCAGGTAGAGGAACGCCATCACCAGGGCAAGGACGATCACCGCGAACTTGGAATGCTTCATTTCTCGCCAGCCTCTTCGTCACTTCTTGCCGTAGCCCGTCGCGCTCGCGTTCCATGCGAAGAGGAACAGCACCATTCCGACGAGCGCGAAAGCGCCTATCGTGAAGAGCGCCGCGTTCCACCCGTACTTGTCGCTTATGAGCGCCACGCCGTAGCCCGACACCGTCGTCGCCGCGTAGCCCATGATGCCCATGAAGCCGTTCGCCATCGCAGCCGCGTCGTTTGTGGCCTGCTGCGCCGCTGTGATGCCGATAAGGGCCTGCGGGCCGTAGATGAAGAAACCCGTGCCCATCAGAAGCAGCGTTCCCTGCCATGGAGCCGCGGTGGCGGGCAGCCACCAGAATCCGAGCGCGCAGAGCCCCGCCATCAGCATGCAGATGACGCACGTGCGAACGCCGCGGCCGGCGAAGAACTTGTCAGTAACCCACCCCGCGAAGATGGTGCCCACCACGGCGGCGAGCTCGAAGGCGATGATCATGAGGCCGCCCTTCTCCACGGAGATGCCCTTGTACTCCTTGAGGAAGGTGGGGCCCCAGTCCAGGAAACCGAAGCGCACCACGTACACGGAGAAGTTCGCTAGCGCGCAGAGCCAGATCACGCGGTTGGTGAAGACGAGCCGCCGCCGCTCGGCGTCAGTCACCACGCGCCTCTCGCTCGGCTCGTCACCGCCGCGCACGTCGGAAAGATCCAGCTCCTCGAGCCCCGCCTCGCCGGGACCGTCCTTAACGAAGAAGAAGCAGAACACCGCGGCAAGCCCGGCAAGCGCCGCCGGCACGTAGAAGCACCATCTCCACCCGAATTTCCCGGCCAGCAGCAGCGTGCAGATTCCGAGCGCCAGCACGGAGCCGAAGCTGTGGGACGTGTTCCATATCGACATCTTCGTCGCCAGCTCCTTCGGATGTATCCAGTGCGTGAGCATCTTCGCGCACGGCGGGAATCCCATTCCCTGCGTCCATCCGTTCGCGATCCAGAACACCGCGAAGAGTATCGAAAGCGAGGTGCAGCCGAAGAGGAAGTTCATGAGCGCCGAGAACGCGAGCCCGAGCGTCATGAAGATGCGTCCGTTGAGACGGTCGGCCCAGAAGCCGTTCACGAACCTGCTCAGCCCGTACAGCACGCCGTGCACCGTGATTATCACGCCGAGCGCCTGCTTCGTTATCACGCCCTCGTCGATCATCAGCGGCTGCGCCATGGAGAGGTTCTTGCGCGTGATGTAGAAGAACATGTACGCTATCATGCTGTATATGATGAACTTCCACTGCTCCTTCTTGAACCTTGGCGTGTCCTGCGGCTTCATCAGGAATGTCCTTTCGTTTGTTTTCTAGTTCTGCCGGGCCTCGCGCGTCTTGACGCGCGGGAACGGGGTCTGGTTGTACACTCGCGAGAACGGCGGGATGGAGTCCATCAGCCACACGTTGCCGCCGATCTCCGAGTCGTGGCCGATGACGGTGTCGCCGCCGAGTATGGTGGCGCCTGCGTATATGACAACGTTGTCCTCCACGTTTGGGTGGCGCTTGTGGCCCTTCATGAGCATGCCTGTGGCCTCGTCCTTGGGGAACGAGAGCGCGCCGAGCGTCACGCCCTGGTAGAGCTTCACGTTGCGTCCGATCACGGTCGTCTCGCCTATCACCACGCCGGTGCCGTGGTCGATGAAGAAGCGCTCGCCGATCGTCGCCCCTGGATGTATGTCGATGCCCGTGCGCGAATGGGCGAGCTCGCTCATCATGCGCGGAACTATCGGCACCTTGAGCCCGTAGAGCACATGGGCGAGGCGGTGCACCGCTATCGCGTAGAAGCCGGGGTAGGCCATCACCACCTCCATGCGGCTGGTGGCGGCTGGGTCGCCCTCATAGCCGGCCTCGACGTCTTCCATGAGCATTGCGCGCACCTTCGGAAGCGCCCGCACGAACTCCGCGGCGATCTTCCCCGCGCCCGCCGCGTCGCCGCCCGTGCACGCAAGAGCGCCGGCGGCAAGCCTCTCCACGTCGCCCGCGATTCTCGCGAACGAACGCTCTACGCGCTCTCTGCACTGCGAATGCTCCGGCCTTGCGCCGTGGCATCCAGGGAAAAGGAGCGCGAGCAGGCGCCGCAGCGCGGCGGCCACCGCCGTGGCGCGCGGCATCTCCGCGCCGCGCCCCTCGGCATGCCCCCCGCACTCGCCGCACGGCATGAACTCGGCCGCCGTTTTTCTCACCTCGGCCTCAATGTCGATTCTGTCTTGCCTATCTTGCACTATTCCTCGTTCCTTGCGAACCTCCCTGCTCAGGAGATATGGAGTTCAACCATTATAGCATTTTTCGCCGCCGCATGGTACCATTCACGTTTTCTACCCGCCAAAGCGCGCGGCGGTCTCCTGAAGGCGCGCGATGGCCGCTGCCGGATCGGGCGAACCGCACACGGCGCGCACGATCGCGAAGTTCACTGCGCCCGCCTTCAGAAGCTCCGGCAGACGCCCCTCGTCGATGCCGCCTATCGCCACCGCCGGAAACGGCACGCTGCGCACCATCTCCATCGCAGTGGGCACCCCCAGAACAGGGTCGGGAATCTTCTTCGTCGGCGTTGCCCACACCGGCCCCACGCCGATGTAGTCCGGCCCGGCGGCGAGCGCGGCGCGCGCCTGCTCGGGCGAATGCGTGGAAAGCCCCACGATGCCCAGCGAGGGATACCGGCGGCGCACTTCGGCGACGGGCATGTCGCCCTGCCCCACGTGAACACCGTCGGCCTCGACCTCGGCCGCGATGGACGGATCGTCGTTGACTATGAAGAGCGTGCGCGTGCCGCGCGTCACTTCGCGCACGGCGCGCGCCGTGCGCACGATCTCGTCGCGCGGCGCGTCCTTCATCCGCAGCTGCACGATGCGCACCCCGCGCTCGACCGCCGCCGCCGCGCAGGCGGCGTAGCCGACCACGGGGTTCGTCATCACGAGATAGAGGCCGAAGTCGTCCATGCGCATGAAGCCTACTTAGAGAGGTCGGCCTTCACGATCTCGGCGATCTTGCGACCGCTCTTGAGCATGCCGCCGAAGATGGGCCCCATGCGGAATCCGCCCTGGACATTGTTCGCGGCCATGCCGGAGGCGTAGAGCCCGGGATAGAGGCGCTTCGTGTTGATCACGGTGGTGCGCTCGCCGTCCGCCATCCACATCGGCTTCTCGCCGAGGATGCCGCCGGTGGGGGAGTCCACCTTCACGCCTGCCTTGTGCACGGCCTTGTTGACGATCTCGCTGGGATGGCCGGTGCCGTCGATGAGGGCGCGCGTGGTGACGACGAGCGGATCCACGTGCATCTCGAGACGGGCGACCGGGTTCCAGTTGATCACGACGCCAGAGACGACGCCGTCGTGCATCACGATGTCCTC
>CAMIVJ010000272.1 GCA_946401765.1 uncultured bacterium
GCCGGGCCACCGTCGCCGCCAGTGCCGCATTGACTTTCCGGTAGTCCTGAACCATTGCCAGCAGCGTGTAGCCGCCGTACATGCTGTGGTCGATCATATAATTTGCATGCCGTTCCATTTCATCAAGGTCGGAATCTGTTGGGTGGAAGTCTAGCGACGCGCCCGGCTCGTGGCTGTTGAGTGCGTCCGCAATCTCCCGTGCGAATGCCTCTGTGATCTTCTTGGGTGGAAGCGCAGAGGTGTCGCATTCAATGAGGCGCCTGGCATTTGCCTGTAACGCACCATATTCAACGAAGTATTTGCTCATCACTCCGCCTCCTTCTGCCGCGCGATCGTGTCGGCAAGTTCCTCTTCCGGCGAAAGCGGCTCCGCCGCCTTGCTGTTGTGCGCTTGCTGTTCTTGTCGCAGTTCATTGTACGCCGTCACTATGTCGAGGGGGGAGACGGGGGCACCGTCCGCCTCGCGCACGATCCGTCCATGGCCGGCGTACCGTAGCCGTCCAAGCAGTTCCACATGCCTGCTCACCGCCATCACTCCGCCTCCTTCCCGGCTGCGCTCAGCGGGATCAGCTGCTCCCCGTAGGTGAGGGGCAGAAAGCCCTGCGCGGCAAGCGCCTCGTTGATCCGCGCCTCGTCGGCACGCGCCTTCGCGGTCTCCACCGCGTTCCGGGCGGCCACCCGGTCCGCCCATTCTCTGCTTGCTGTGTGCATCTTTTGCTCCTTCTTTGGTTTGTTGGTTGTTGAATCCCCCGCGCGGAGCTTCCTAGCCTCTCCGCGCGGGGAAATGGTCACGCGTAGGCCAGCATCCGCTCCTCCGCCTCCAGGGCCGCAAGCCTTGCTGTCGTACGCTTGCTGTCGCATTCCTCCGCCGCTTCCGGCGCCTCCGCCGCCGCGGGCACGCCCCCGCGCAGCCCCCATCCCGTTGCCGCGCCGTCGTCCATCCGCGTGCGGATCGCCCCGCGCGTGTCGTAGGCCGTCACCACCGTGCGCACCGCCGCGCGGTTCGCCCGCTGCTCGTGCCGCCCCGCGCCCCGCAGGTCGAAGAGCCCCGCGTCGTTCACGAAGTCCGGAGGCGCGCTCACACACGGCGCCGCGCCGTCGATCACCGTCCCCGCGCGGAAGTCGCGCCACGCCTCGGCGAGTTCGATGCTCGCCCCCCGCGCCGCCGCCGTCACCGGGTCGAAGCGCACCACCACCGGCGCGCCGTCGTACTTCCAGCCGTCCCGCGTCGCGAAGGCGTACTCGTGCCGCAAGCCCTCCAGCTGCGTCTCCGCCGTCACGAACACCATCCCGCCGCGCCGCAGCGTCCGGCGCGCCGCCACCGGCATCGCGTACCGCTCGAGGCCGTCCACCAGCTTCAGGCCGTTCGCCTCCGCGCCCTTGTACAGCTCCTCCGGACTCCACGTCCCGTAGATCCGGCTCTCCACCTTCTCCCACCGCAGGTACGCCACCGCCTTGTTCAAGGCCTCCAGGAACTGCTTCAGCGTGGGGAAGTGCTTCCTCGGATCGGCGCTCCCGCTCAGCACCTTCATCCAGTTCAGGTTCTCCTTGCGCATCTCCCCGCGGTACCGCCCGATCTGCCCGTAGCCCGGAAGGAAGATCGAGAGCGCCGTCCAGAGGCGGTTGAAGTAGTTCTCCACCAGCTTCTGGTTCGGCCGGCCCTTGGCGTCCACCACCCCCACGCCCGCCGTGCGCAGGAAGTCCATCGTCGGCTTCGCCTGCCAGCTGCCGCCCTCCAGCACCACCTTCTTCGGCATGTACCCCTGCTGACGCCACACCTCGTGCATCACGTTCGCCACGTCGCACGCCCGGTACCCGTCGCTCGTGCGCATCACGTAGCCGAACCCGCAGAAGAAGTCCGTCGCGCAGTCGATCCCGGCCAGGAGCTGGTAGCGCGCCGCGCGCCATCCCCAGCGGTCGCCCGCCCGGTCCCCGCGCCCCGCCCACGGCACCGCGACGGCGACGTTCACGCTCGCGTCGTCCCACACCTGCCGCTCGCCCGGCAGCAGCAGACGCCCCGTCTCCTCGTCGCGCCGCAGCCACCCCGGCACGTAGATGCCGTTGTTCTGCCCCTCGCGCGGGTCGCGGTAACGCGCCACCGCCACCGGCGAGACCTCCCGCATCGCCCGACGCACCTCCACAGGAAGGTGGTGCTTCGAGGAGCGCTCCGCGAGGATCGCCGCCCGCGTCTCGGGCCTCAGACACGTCGCCGGGTCGTGCGCCGCGATCCGCGCCGCCATCGTCATCGAGCCGCTGCGCTCCGACCGGTTCGACTGGAGGTAGATGCGCCGCAGGCACTTCTTCTCATCCTCGTCGAGCTTCACCACCGGCGGACGCCCGCTCTTCGGCGCGTCCGAGAGCGCCGCAACGCCGCCCGCGTCGAACTTCGCCGCCCACCGGCGGTAGGTGGTCTCGCTCACCCCCGCCGCCAGCAGCGCGGCGTCCAGCGTCGCGCCCTCCGCCACGAGCCGCCGCACCTCGCCGACCTTCGCCGATCTCTCCGCAGCCTTTTCCATGGTCATCCTTGCTGTTGTACGCGTGCTGTCCTACCACCGCGTCCCTTTGCGGAACTTCCCTCTGCGCTCTCTGCCTCTCTGCGCCTCTGCGTGAGATCCAACCACATCCTCCAGCACCGCCCTGAAATCCTCCGGCGCGGCCTCCAACGCCAGCTTGAACCGCTCGACGATGGGCCCGCGGCTCTCCATCGGCACCGTCTGCCAGTTCTCGAACAGCCCGATGAGGCTCACCATCGTGCGCGCGCCGATGCCCACGTAGTCGGCGGCCGCCTTGCCGCCCACCTTGCTCACCTTGCCGCTCGCCGCCGCCTTCCACCGCCTGATCGGCGTCTCGCCGTGCATCACCGAGTCCATCGTCTCGAAAAGGTCCAGCTGCACGTACTTCCCTTGCTGTTGTACGCTTTCTGTCTCCCCGCTCACCTCCTTCAGCAGCTCAATACCCGCCAGCACGTCGTTCTTCGACACCCCGATGCGCTCCGCAATCTCTTTCGCGCTCCAACCCTTATCACCAGCGGTTTCACGTGAAACCGCTGGTTTAGCTATGCGGCCTTTTGCATCCCTGCCGCGCAGCGAATACTTCTCCGGATCCGCCGCCGCCAACACTTCGCGCTCATGGCATTTGAGATAGGCCATCACGCGCGTGCCGGTTGTGACCTTGCGCATCATGGCGTTCTTGCACACCACGAACTCGGCCACGCTCAAATCGCCGAGGTCGAATACCTGGGCGTCGGTCTCGGTCTCGCCGGCGGCGATGAGGGCGTTCATGCGCCCGATGCCGTCGATCACGAACCACTTCTGGGGTTCGGCGTCGTTGCTTGCTGTTGTACGCTTGCTGTCCTCGTCCGGCACAACGGCGATCGGCGAAAGCACGCCGGTCTCCTCGATCGAGTTGCCGAGTGCGGCGCGGTCCTCGCTTGAGGCCGAGTACGCCTCCGCGTCGGCGTGTGGCTTGCAGTCCGCGAGCTTGATGCGCTGCATCTTGTAGGTAGGTCTTTTCATCTTCAATCCTTCATTTCGAGTTGTTTGCTGAGAATTGACTTCTTAATGCCGGAGGCAAGGTCTTCCGCGATGGCGAATTGCTCTTTCTGTTCCGCTGTCGGCTCGGGAGCGTCAGGGTTGTATGGCAGCAGCAGATCGTTCCGCACCAGAAAGGCACGCGGGAAGGCCTTGAGCTGCTTTATGTAGTCGGCGCACAGCACGGAGTACTTGGCGGTAAGCTCCAGCCACTGGGCGTCCGTGCAGACCGTGAAGTACCGCTTCACCCATATCTGTCGGCGTGCCTTGCCGCGCCCCCTATACCCGCCGCGGTGCTTCTGGACGAACATGTTCAGTTTGTCGGCGTGACGATCCCCGTACTGCTCGATTCTCATCAGCCCGAGCAACTGCAGGAAAATCTGGCGTTGCCATGCCTGCGTGGCCTCAACCGTGTGCTCGCGCTCGATCTCTGTGTCTATGTCGTCGAGGGATATGCCGTACTTCGCGGAGAGTTCTTTGATCAGGCGTTCAGCGGTGTCGCGCTCTCCGCCGATACCGAAGTCGGCCAGCGCCTTCATCTTGCCGAGCCGTTCTTTCAGTCTCTCGATGTCCATGTCACGCCACCTCCACCTTGAAGCCCATGTCGCGCAGCACCTGCGCGAGTTCGCGGCCCGGCTTGCGCTGGCCCTTGAGCACGCGCCAGATGTGGCTCTTGGAGCGGCCGATCCGCCGCGCCACCTGCGAGACCGGCGCCTCGCGCCATGGTCTAAGTATTGTGTCTGTCTTTTTCATCTTCAATCCTCCGGCCGTTTTTGGTAGACTTCCCGTTGCCTTCCTTGCGGCAACGCGGGTATTCTAACAGATTGTTAGACCGAGCGCAAGGGGGTTTATAAACAATTCGTTAGATTTTTATGTCGTCATTCGGTGACAACCTAAAAGCTGCAAGGCTTGCAAAAGGATTGACGCTCGTACAATGTGCGAACGCCCTTGGCGTAACTAATCCAGCTCTCAGTCAATGGGAACAGGGTAAGCGCGAACCCAAACACGTGATGCTGATTGCGCTCTGCCGTCTTCTCGACACCACCCCCAACGATCTGCTTGGCGTGTCGTCGTCGGTTGATGAGAGGGCGAGGGTGGGGGCGGAGTCGCGGGGATCTGGGGCGGTCATGCCGGCGTCCGGTTGC
>CAMIVJ010000273.1 GCA_946401765.1 uncultured bacterium
GAAGAAGCCTGCGCCTGCGCCCGCGCCCAAGGCAAAGTGACGAGTCATGTTCTACTATCTGAACAAGATCGTTTTCGGGTTGATGAATCCAATGTCGTTGGGGCTGCTGCTCCTCTTGGCGGCGGTGGTGTTCGGCTGGCGGAGGTGGCGGCGCACGGGGTTGTGGTTCGCCACGGCGGCGCTCGTGTGGTTCACGTTCTGGGGATTCGGCTTCACGAGCCCCGATTTTAAGAAGTCGCTTGAGCAGATGTATCCGCCGCAGCGCGCGGAGGACATGCCTAAGGCCGACGCGATAGTCGTGCTGGGCGGCGGAATGAGCGCGAACACGAATACGCTCGTGTACGCCGAGATGCATCTCGGGGCCGACAGGGTGTGGCACGCGGCGCGCCTCTGGAAGGCGGGCAAGGCGCCTGTGGTGATCACTTCCGGCGAAGGCGAGGCCGATGCGTCGTATCCCCTCCTGCGCGACCTCGGCGTGCCTGAGAGCGCGATCGTGCTTGAGAACGAGGCGCGCAACACCGAGGAGAACGCGAAGTACGTGGCCGAGTGGCTGAAGGCGAACGTGAAGACCGAGGATAAGCCTGGCGGCGCGAGGCGAATACTTCTCGTCACGAGCGCGATGCACATGCGGCGCGCCGTGCTGATGTTCGAGCGTGCGTTCGCGAAGATATGCGGTGAAGGTGAGGCGCCGATCGAGATCGTGCCGGCGGCTGCGGACTACGACGGGTTGGTGTGCGAGCGGCCGTTTAAGTTCACGGATATTTTCCCCTCCCCCGACTCCATGTACGTCAAGTCTATCACCTTCAAGGAGATTCTCGGCTACTGGGGATATCGCCTGCTGCGGAGGTAGTCCATGGCAAAGTCTTGGTTTGGGATGCTTCGCGTTCTTCTGGCGTTCTCGTGCTGTCTCTCCGCGGCGCATGCGCTGCGCGCTTCTGACGGCGAGGCTGAACGCATCCGGCGCGGTGGAGAGAGCCTTGTCTCCAACTGGCACTTTGGTCCGTTCTTCGAGTACCGCCGCGTGGAGCCGGGCGGCGCCACGTTCTGGGCAGTGCGTCCCTTCTACTCGCAGATCAGCGACGACGCTGGCCGCACGCACGTCTACGATGCCCTCTGGCCCCTCTTCACGCTCCACGACCACGCGGACGCCTCTTGGTGGCGCGCGCTGATCGCGTACGGCGACTCGCGCGCGAACGATCCAACATGGAGCTTCAACGTGTTTCCGTTCTGGTTCTCCGGCGCTGACCGTGCGGATGACGGCTACTGGGGTTTCTTCCCGTTCTACGGCAATCATCCGCATTTTCTCCTGATGGACGACTGGTCGTTCATTCTATGGCCCATCTGGCACACGTACACCGTGAAGGGCGTGCGCAGCCGCGCCGTGCTGTGGCCGTTCATCACCTGGCGCGACGCCCCTCGCGAAGGCCTCGGGGTATGGCCCTTCTGGGGAACGGCGCGTCAGCGCGAAAGCCGCCACGGCTACGCGCTGTGGCCGATCGTGACGTGGGCGAAGTACGATGAGGACCGCGACACCTCCGGCGCTGGATACTCATGGTGGCTGCTGCCGTTCTACGGCGAAGTGCGCCGCGCGCGCGAGTCGCAGACCATGGTGCTGCCGCCGTTCTTCTCGTACGCGAAGACCGACGCCGCAGTGCGGTGGCGTCTGCCGTGGCCGCTCGTGGAGGTGCTGCGCTCTAGCGAGCGCGACAGAATTTCGGTGTGGCCGATCTGGGAGCAGGTGCGCGGCTATTCGTACGCGGGCTCTTCTGGCGCGAAGGGTGCGGCGGAGCGGCTCAAGGGCCCCGTCGAGGAGCGCACGTGGCGATTTGGCTGGCAGCTCGTGGAAAGCACAGACCTTGAGACGAAGAACACGCTCGAGAAGCGCTTCAACTTCTTCCCGTTCTTCACGCGCGAGAGACGCTGGAGGAAGGGCGAGCTTGTGGACGACTACATGCGGATATGGCCGTTCTACAGTTCGGAGACTGTGAACGGACGTACTCGCCGCCGCATGCTAGAGCTGATGCCGGTGCGCCACGTCGAAGGCATCGAGCGCAACTGGGCGCCGTACTGGTCGCTGTGGGAAAGCGAGGACCGTCCCGATGGCCGCACGCGCTATTCGATCTTCTTCAACTTCATCGCATGGCAGACCGACGCCCCCGAAGCTTCCGCCGCCGTGCCTGCTGAGAAAGGTGACTGACATGACAATCGTCCCGTCGCTTCTTGCCGCCGCGTTTATTTCAGGAGTGAATCCAAACCTGCACACCTACAACCGCGAAGGCGAGTGCGGCACGGGAGCGGTGGTGCCGTGGGCGGGAAGTCTGTGGACGATGTCGTACGCGCCGCACAGGCCGGAAGGATCTACGGACAAGCTCTACGAGATCAGGCCGGACATGACGCGCGTCGTCCGCGCAGAGTCGATCGGCGGCACTCACGCAAACCGTTTCGTGCATCGCGAATCGCGTCAGCTCTTCATGGGCCCGTACGCAATTGACGAGAAGGGAAACGTGCGCGCGATCAAGGCGAAGAATCCCGACGGCTCGCCAAACCTCTACGGACGCCTCACCGCCACCACGCGCCATCTCTTCGATCCGGCGCACAAGGTGTACATGGCCACGATGGAGGAGGGCTTCTACGAAGTTGACGTGAACACTCTCGCGGTGACGGAGCTCTTCCGCGACGGCAATCTCCAGAAGGGAAATCTCGCCGGCTCTCTTCTGCCCGGATACCACGGCAAGGGCGCGTACGTTGGGCAGGGTCGGCTTGTTTACGCGAACAACGGCGAGTATTCCGAGTCCGCAAAGAAGAACCCCGCCACCACGAGCGGAGTGCTCGCCGAGTGGAACGGCAGGCCAGGCAGGAAGAACTGGCATGTAGTTCTCCGCAACCAGTTCACCGACGTCACCTCGAAGGGCGGAATCTACGGCGCGTCCGATCCCACGCGCGATCCGCTGTGGTCGGTGGGATGGGACTTCAAGAGCGTGATTCTCATGGTACTCGACGGCGGCAGATGGCACAAGTTCCGGCTGCCGAAGGGCAGTCACAGCTACGACGGCGCGCATGGATGGAACACCGAATGGCCGCGCATCCGCGAGATAGGCGAGGGAAACGACTACCTGATGACGATGCACGGCACGTTCTGGCGTTTCCCGGCGACGATGAGCGCGAAGAATTCGGCAGGGATACGTCCGCGCTCGAACTACCTGAAGGTGATCGGCGACTTCTGCAGATGGGGCGACAAGGTGGTGTTCGGCTGCGACGACACGGCGAAGAACGAGTTCCTGAACAAGCGCCGCGCGAAGGGTGGCGTGGCGGGTCAGGGGCAGTCCAAGTCCAATTTGTGGTGTGTAGATCCCAAGGACATCGATTCCTTCGGCCCTGCGATCGGACGCGGTGCGGTGTGGCAGGAGGAGGACGTGAAGCAAGGCGCCGTTTCGGATCCGTATCTGCTTGCAGGCTATGACAGGCGCACGCTTTACGTTTCGAGCGCTACGGAGTTTGCGTTCGATGTGGAGGTGGACGAGAAGGGCGACGGCTGTTGGCGGCGCGTGGATAGGCTAGGCGCTTCGGCGGCGGCAGGGAGAGTCGCCGCAATAATACCGCTCGACGGGGAGAAGGGCGAATGGATACGTCTTGTCGCGAAGCGCGATGCGAAGCGCGTGACGGCGTTCTTCAACTACGCGAACGAAGATAGGCGTTCTGCCAGGCGCGATCCGATCTTTGCGGGCATCGGCGGAATGACGACGCAGATGGGGGATTGCGAGGCCGTGGTGAGATGCGGTGCGGGAGATGGAGACCTCAAGCTGCAACTGCTGGACGTGACCGGCAACAGCGCGGGTGGGTACTATGAGATGGGCGGAGATCTCAAGCTGAAGAAGGTTGCGGAGTGTGGCTCAAAGCAGGCGGATGAAATGCGTAAGAAATGTCGAGTGGCGCCGAACAGGGTAATCACGGACGGCGAGGGCGTGATGGCTGAGAAGGCGTCCATGCTGATAGTCGACGACAATGGGGCGCGGTGGCGGCTTCCGTGGAGCGGCGGATGGTGGTCCGAGGGTGGAAATGGTCAAATCGGGCGCACATGCCGCGAAGTCTGCACAGAGCGCGATCTTCTGAACGTGGGCGGCACGTTCTACGAACTGCCCGCCGAAAACGCGGGTGGATTTGCGAAGTTGCGTCCTGTGGCTACGCATGACAACCTGTTCATCTACGACTACTGCACATGGCGGGGACTTCTGGTGATGACTGGAATGATGCGCTTCGGCCGTCCGGCGAACCCGCGCATCGTGAGCGGGGAAGGCGGCTCCACGGCGGCGGTCTGGCTGGGTGTTGTGGACGACCTGTGGAAATACGGCAAGCCACGCGGACATGGTGGCCCGTGGCTGGACGCGGACGTGAAGAAGGGCGTTCCAAGTGATCCGTATCTGATGACGGGCTATGATAGAAAGACTGTGAGCGTGCGTGCATCAGCAGATGCGATGATCACGCTTGAAATCGACATCACAGGTTGCGGCACTTGGGCAAAGCTCAAGAGCTATAAGGCCGGCGTGGATTCCGTCAAGGATGATTTAAGTTCCGTACGCGCGTACTGGGTCCGTGCCGTTTCTGACCGCGACTGCACCGCCACCGTACAGTTCGTTTACGAATGAAAGTTAGT
>CAMIVJ010000274.1 GCA_946401765.1 uncultured bacterium
GCCGCGTTCCGCGAGCGCAGCATGCACGGCGGCGATGTGATCGGGCGTCGTGCCGCAGCAGCCGCCCACAATGCGCGCTCCCGCCTCCACAAGCCCGGTCACGTCGCGTGCGAATTCGTCCGGACCCACCTTGAACACGGTGCGGCCGCCCTCGAGCTGCGGAAGGCCGGCGTTGGGCTTGACGATGAGCGGACGCGATGTGACACGCGCCATGCGCTCCACGTGCTCGCGCATCAGGTCAGGGCCAAGCCCGCAGTTGAACCCGATCGCGTCCACGCCCAGCCCGTCGAGAACTGCCGCCACGCACTCCGCGTCGCCGCCCGTCAGGAGCTTGCCCTTCTCGTCCAGGGCCACAGTGGCGAAGACGGGCAGCGAAGAGTTCTCCTTTGCCGCGAGAACGGCCGCCTTGAGCTCGTACACGTCGGCCATCGTCTCAACGACCACGAGGTCCGCGCCTGCCTTCGCGCCGAGCGTCACGGCTTCGGCAAAGGCGTCATATGCGGCGTCGAACTCGAAGTCGCCCACTGGCTTCAGGAGGCGTCCCGTGGGGCCCACGTCGAGCGCCACGAAGTGTCCGCCCGGCGTTGCCGCGCGCGCGTTCGCAACGGCTGCGGCGATGACGTCGGCGAGCGGGAAGGCGCCATGGTACTTCGCGCGGTTCGCGCCGAAGGTGTTGGCGTAAATGACGTCGCTCCCGGCGGAGCGGTAGGCGGAGTGCACGGACCGGACTGCGTCCGGATGGGTGATGTTCCAGTCCTCTGGCAGCTCGCCCGCGCCAAGGCCACGCGCCTGCAGCTGCGTGCCGAATCCGCCGTCCAGAAACAGCAGTTCGCCCGATGACAGAATCTCTTTGATCGTCTTGTTTTTCATTCTAGAAGCTTCGCCTTGCCGAGGCGCGCGTCAAGAACCCGGATCTTCCGCCGGCTCCATTGCCTCGGCATCGGCAATTATTGCAAATCCAACCCTTCGGCGCAAGTGCAAAAAGAATAAAATTGCAGGTTTTACAATGTCGCCGTAAACTGACATGCCACTTGCGGCTTCTGAAAAGAAAGCGCCCGTAATATGACACGCTACATGATTCCAATGGCGGCCACGGCGTTGCCTCGGGACTACTCGTGGCGCCAGAGGACAGTGTCCTTCATCCACTCCTTCACCTCGGCCCACTTGAACGGAGGCTGGCCGTAGAGGAAGTGGTTGCGATGCTTCTCGCCGTCCGCCGAATACTCGATCTCGATCAGGCCCTGCCCGGAGAACGGAATCGTGCCAAGCTGCGTCTTGGAGTTCGCGGCCACCTCGTAGTCGCGGTCCAGCAGCACCTTGCCGGACGCCTTGTCGCGGTACGTGGCGTGCCCCTTCACCGGGTGGCGGCGGTCGTTCACCGCCCACGCGACATGGTCGTCACCCAACATCGCCAGCTGGTCGTGTTGGACGGACTTGAGCGCATAGTAGGCCGGCTTCTTGCCGCCGTAGTAGTCAACGACGGCATCGGATATCTGCGGCCAGCCGTCGCGCACGTTCCACCAGATGAGGCCGTTGAAGCGCGTGAACTTTCGCGAGCGGAACATCTCGCAGAACGTCTTCATCGCCTCGGCCTGGACGGTCTGAGACTGCTCTACGAAAGTCTCGAGGTCGCGCGCCACGCTGCCGAACATTATCTTCGTCTGGTTGGTCATGAGGTTGTTGCGCGTAGCATGGCGCATCGCGCCGGGCGTGATCGAGGCGTTGGCGGCCTTGAGCTGCCACTCGTCGTTCCAGTGGAAGTCGTGGTGCGGATCCTCGCCCGTGATCTCCTTCCACAGATAGACGCATCCCGGCGTCATCATCTTCTTCAGCGACTCGATGTTCGGGCAGCCGTGGTAGCCCATCTCGCTCGCGAACCAGCAGGGGCTGTTCGTGTAGTACGGCTCCTTGTAGTAGGCGCGAGCCCCCCAGAGATGGTCCTCGCTCGGACGCGCCCTGCCGGCCACCACGTCGGGCGAATAATACGGCGACGACGGCAGGTAGGGCCGTGTGAGGTCGTGCTCGAATAGCACGTCTGGAATCGTGCGTCGGGAATTGCGGTCCATGTTCGGGTCGCGTGCGAGCTTGTGGCCCACGAACCAGGTGAACGCGCCGTCGTTCTCGTTGTTGCCGCTCCAGAGCGCGATGGACGGGTGATTGCGGTGGCGGATCACGATCGACAGCACCTCTTCGCGCGTCGCGCGGGCGTAGTCGTCGTCCTGCGGGAACACGCCGCAGCCGGTCATGAAGTCCTGCCACACCATCACGCCGTTCGCGTCGCACCAGTCGAAGAACTCGTCCGGCTCGTACACGCCCCCTCCCCACACGCGCACCATGTTGCAGTTGAGGTCGGCCCACATCTCGAGCGTGGGGATGAGGTGACGCATGTCGCGTCCATGGAAGCTGTCGAGCGGCACCCAGTTGGAGCCGCGAATGTAGATGGGCTCGCCGTTGACCTTGAAGAGAAACTGTCCGGGGCGGTCAGGTCCGTACACGTCGTCGCGCACGAGCTCTATCGTGCGCACGCCTATCTTCCGCGCGTCGCGCGCAAGCACCGCGCCGTCCGGACCTACGATCTCGGCAACCGCGTCGTAGAGCGCCGCCTCGCCGCTGCCGCGCGGCCACCAGAGATCGGCGTTGAAGAGCGTGAAGTCGACGATCGGATGGTACGAGACCACGGGGATCTCCGCCTTCGCGCACTCCTTGCCGCCGCGCGAGAGCGTGCAGCGCAGGCGCGAATTGTCGAGAATCGAAAACGGCGCCTCGAGGCGCGAGCGGAACTTGAAGTCGGCGCGACGGTTCGCCACGTCGAGGTTCTTGATCATCCACACGCATTCGCGCAGACGCACGGGCGGCTCGACTTCCAGCGACACGCTCCGCCAAAGGCCCTGCACGAAGACACGCGGAAAGATGTCCCATCCGCCCATGTGCGCCGCCTTGCGGTAGCGTTCGCCGTCCGCGCCGGGTTCGCCCGCGCCGCCCATCTCGCCAACGGTCGCATACTGCGCGTCAAGGAGCACTGGGCGCAGCAGCACCTGCACGGTGTTCTCGCCCTTCTTCAGGCGGCGCGTCACGTCGAAGCGGCGTTCGATCAGCATGTTCGCCGACTCGCCGATCTTCTCGCCGTTGAGGAAGATGTCCGCCAGCGTGTCGATTCCGCCGAAGACGAGCACGGCGCGCGCGCCGCTTGCCACGTCCACCGCCGGCGCTTTGAACTTCTTCGTGTAGAGCCACTGGAAGCATTCGTACGGACGCAGCTTCAGCACGTTGAGGCCGATCTCCATCGGCGGAAGAATGCCCGCGTTCACGAGGTCGAGCTCGCAGTTGCCCGGCACGGTCGCCTTCACGGTCTTGAACGGCACCGCAAGAGGCAGCGTGCGCACCGCGCCTGCGTCAGGCTGCGGGAAGTAGTCGAGCGTCCATTCGCCGTCGAGCGACACAGAGGACGCGGCCATCGTGCCCATCACGAACGCGCACGCGGCGCCTGCCAGCAGCTTCTTCATTTTTGAACTCCTTTGGAAGCGGCTTTCTGATGTTCGATGTAAGCCGCAATGTTCGCGCTCTCCTCGCGCCGCCATACGTCGCGCAGCTTCCGCACGCGCAGATACACGGCCTCGTCGTCGGCCATCATGCCCTCGGTCCACGTGCCGGAATGCGGCACGGCAAGGTCGATCCAGCATGCGATCTTGTCCATCTCCTCCTGCGTCATCTTCACGCCGTGATGCCCCTTCGTGAGCGTCTTGACGAGCGGACTGCGCGACGAACCGTGGGAATACGGCGGGATCGGCGTGGGCACGGACCACCGCCCGATCCAGTTCACGTAGCGGGAATGCTCGTCGATGGTGCCCGTGACCTGGCTCGTGTCGTTTGCCGGACGCGCCGCGCGGTCCGTTGAGACGAGCGCGTTGTACGACTTGTTCCAGAGCTTCCGCGCCTTCTCGTCCCAGACCGGCGTGGCGCGCAGGTCGGGCGCGGGCGCGTCGACGCCGCTGTGGCACTTCACGCACTTCGCGTCCAGGATCGGCTGGATCGTCTTCGGGAAGCTGAAGCCGCGTCCCGAGACGTCGTAGAACGGCTGCAGCTTCGCCACGCCCTTCTGCAGGGCAAGGGTGTTCGCCTTTGCGGACGCGGCGGAACTGTCGTACGCATGGCAACCGACGCAGCTGAACGTCTCGCCCGGCATAAGCGTGGACCACGACCGCATCGTCTGCACGACGTGTCCGTTTCCATCGATGGCCTGGAAATAGACCGGCGTGCGCGCCGGCACCTCGAACGCCGCCGAGCCGTCCGCGTGGACCGGCGTCTCGCCCAGCACCACCTTGACGTCCCACGCCGCGAGGTCGCTGATCGCCGACGGGCCGTGCTTGCGCCCGATGTCAGTGGCCATGAAGTCAAGCGCTACCACGCGCAGCTTCTTCACCGTGCCGCGTGCAATGCCCTTCAGCCCCGGCCCGGCATAGACGTCCTTCACGGTGAACGTCCCGTTCGTCTTGCGCCAGTCGATCGGATACCCCACCTGCGGCGGCTTCGGACGCGGTACAAGCGGTATCGGCTGATTGCAGGACACCACGGGATCCTGCGCCAACAGCACGCGCTCGCCCTTCCTGTTCATGAAGTAGATGCCGAAGTGCTTCGCGCCG
>CAMIVJ010000275.1 GCA_946401765.1 uncultured bacterium
GCGGAACTTGTCGAGGAACGGCAGCGGCTTCTCGGCGAGCTTCCACGCCGCGCGCGCCTTCTCCGTTGTGCCGTACTTCTTCACGAGCCAGTCGCTCCAGAGCTTCTTGATGCACTTGCCGTAGGCGTCGTCGCGACTGTCAAGGCCGCCCGACCTGTACTTGCGCCACAGGGCCTCCTCGTTGTTCAGCTCCACGACCGCGACAACGGGATCCTTGAGGTAGTTCATGCCGGTGTAGGGGTTCACGTGCGAAAGCAGTTCCTTCGCGTACTCCTTCTGCAGCTTGATGAGCGGCGGATAGAAAAGGTTGGACCCTTTGTTCATGTGCCCCGAGTTGGGCGGGACGCCGTCCGCCACTCCCAGCTGGCGCGCGACGTGCAGGTTGATGTTCACGTAGATGCCGCGCTTCTTGAACTGGGCGATGAGGTAGTCCTGCCGGTCGCGGCGTTCGGGGTCGAATTTGCGGCGAGTCTCTCCGCTCTCGTCGATTATGCCCTGCTCCTTCGGCAGCATGAACGTGCCGTACGAGCTGTCGAAGTAGTGCAGGCGCACGCAGTTGATGCCGAAGCGGGCAAGGCGTGCGGCAAGGCGCTCCGCCTCCTCGTGCGTGGGGAAGTTCGAGGGGCCGGTGAGGTTCGTCGCGTGCAGCTTAACGCGGCCCTTGTCGTCCACGAAGTGGCCATCCTTCACGCGGATGCGCCCGTTCTTGCCGGCCGGCGCCTCGAGTAGATGGCTCATGTTCACCACGTTCTCCGGCGAGTCGTACGACGGAACGAACGGAAACATCTCCGCCGCAGATGCCGCGCACATGAGAAGTGCAGCCGCCGCAAAAGTCTTTGCCTTCGCGCGCACGCAGCACGCAATCTCCATTTTGCCGATCATGTCAGTTCGTCCTTTCTCTGAGGATTGAGCATCTGGCACGCTACTTGCGCCGCCATGTGTTCAGCGAGCCGCCGCGGTTGTAGTTCTGCGGCGGCTGCGCACGGCCTGTGCCCACGCCCTTCTCCATGCGCGCCTTGAGCTCGTCGAGATGGTTTGTGTACACTTCGCGCGGCAAGCAGCCGTGCTCCATGCAGGTCTTCGCGGCCATGCCCACCACCTCGCCGAGCATTCCCAGCGTGCGCATCACGCGCACCGTGCCGAGCGCAACGTGCGTGACGCTGATGTGGCGGCCTGCCATGAAGAGGTTCGGCACGTCCTTGGAGTAGAGGCAGCGGTACGGAACTGGATACGGAGCCAAGAAGCTGGTGTGGCGTGCGATGGACTTGAATTCCGCGCCCGGAAAGTTCGCCGTGTTCTTCGGATCGGGGTAGTGCAGGTCGATCGTCCACGTAGTGCACGCCGTTCCATCTGGATGCTGCACGTTGCCCACAACGTCCTTCTCGCTCATCACATAGTCGCCAACGAGCCTGCGCGACTCGCGCTTGCCCGCGACGTACGCCACCCAGTCAAGCTTCAGCGACGCGTATTTTCCCTTCACGCTCGAATGGTTCTTGAGGAAGGCCCAGTTCGAATACACCACGAGCATTCCGTAGTCGCGAATCGCCTCGAAGTCGCCGATCATGTCGCGGTTCATGCCGGTCTCCCACGTCCATTCGCCCATCTTCACCTTCTCGCACGACTTCTCGGTGAACGCAAGCGCCCACGGCACGTCGGGAAACGGCACGGGTGCCTTGGCCGCGCGCGAATACCACTGCACGGAGGCGCCCATCGTGATTGCATCGGCCTTGTCCACCGCGCCCTTCTCGCCCGTCTCGGCCCTGGCCTCGCGTCCATACCTGAACGCCGCGCCGGCCATCACGCCCACAGTTCCATCGCCTGTGCAGTCCGCGAAAAGCGGCGCGCGGAACACCGTCTCCACGCCAGTTTCGATGTTGCGCCCCACCAGCGCCGCGATGCGGCCGTCCTTCTTTTCAACACCCGTCACGTGCGTGTCGAGAAAGAGGGTGATGTTCTTCTCGGCCCTGACCGCATCCAGCTTGCGCAAATCTTCGTACTGCGCCGCCGGCTTCGCGTTGCCGCCCTTGGCGGGGCCTATCTCGTTCACCACGTCCCCGAGCTTCGGATAAAGACCTATGTTCGTCCAACCTCCCAGATGCACGCGCACTTCGGAGCTGTTGCAGCCTCCAAGAACGGGACGGTCGTTGACCAACGCCACCTTGAGCCCCAGACGCGCGGCCGATATCGCCGCGCAGATCCCGGCCACGCCACCGCCCGCCACTACAAGATCCGCCTTCACCTCGCTCTTCGCGCGCGTTATCGCGCCCACCCGCCTGCGAAGCGCGTCAAGCTCCCGCACGTCGTTGGGCGGCGTGAAATCCACGTCGCTCGTCAGCACAACCGCGTCGCATCTGCCGTCGAAGCCGGTGAGGTCGTGCAGCGCGATCCTTGCCGCGCCTGCAGCCAGTTCGCAGGTTCCAGCCTCGTGCCATGCCCATTCGCGTCCCTTCGCGCCCATCGTCGAAGGCAGCGGCTTGCCGTTCACCTTCACGAGAAACCTGCCCGGCGCCTCGGCATTTCCGCTCCATTCCTCGCACCAGTTGCGCGTGCGCACGAACACCCTGTACCTGCCGCCCTTCACAGACGTCTCAGTCTCCGCGTCCTTCACCGGACGTCCCATTCCGTGCGCCAGCAGGAACGGCGACCCCATCTGGTCCATGAACTGCTGGTCCACCACCCATCCGCCCTTGTCGGCGAACGCCTCTGCCTCAACGAACACCGTATCGCCGCGCGAAGGCGCCGTCATCACTATCGGCTTGATGTCGCCGTTCTCGTCGAACTCCATCCTGTCGATGCAGGTCACGCGGTGGTGTGGACCCTTGGTGGGAATCGGGCGGCGATGATAGCAGATGTACCACTCGTCCGTGCCGGGAACGCAGACGACGGAATGGTGCCCTGCGCCCGTCGCGATCGGGCGCTGCGTGCCAAGCACCTTGCCCTTGAACTCGAACGGGCCGAACGGAGAGTCTCCCACGCAGTAGTTGACGCAGTAGCTGTCGCGCGTCCACGCGCCACTCGAATACATAAAATACCATCTGCCCCTGCGCTCGAACATCACGGACCCCTCCACATAGTCCTTCGGCGTCATGTCGCGCCACATTCTGCCGTCCTCCAGCGGAACTATCGACTTGAAGTCCTTCGCGAGCTTCACGAGGTTGCAGCGTCCCCACCCGCCGTAGATCATGTACCAGTCGCCCTTGTATTCGAACACATACTGGTCGATCGGCTGGGCTCGGTTCCAGAAGCGGTCGATCAGAGGTTTTCCGATGAGGTCCCGGTAAGGGCCTTCAGGCCTGTCCGCCACCGCCACGCCGATGCCGCCGTAGCGCTGCAGGCCTGGCTCCTTCTGCGGCTCGAGGTCCTCGCGCCTGCCGCCTACGGGATAGGTGTCGTTCGCGCTGAAGAAGTGGTAGTACTTGCCGTCAATCTCGTGGGCGTCAGGCGCCCACATGGCGCCGCGCGCCCATTTGACTTCGTTCGTCGTGAGGATGTTGGCATGCTTCGTCCAGGTCTTCAAGTCCTTGGACGAAAACGCATCGAATGCTGTCTGCACCTCGAATCTGTCTGACCGCGTGGGGAACACCCAGTATGTGTCGCCGTAGCGCCGTATCTGCGGATCGGCGTACCACCCGTCGAATATCGGGTTCCCGAAGCAAGACGCCGCAGTCAGCGCTGCGACGATGAAGGTTCTCGTCATTGTGCTCATTTCGCTTTCTCCTTGATGAAATGGCAGCAGCGCAGGATTGGTCGACGAAGTGCGCCTCGTCAACCGCGGCGGCCTTTATGAACGCGGTGTGACGGTCTGGCCGTCCTTGGAGTCCTTGACGGACCATCCCGCGGCGGCGATCTCGTCGCGCAGGCGGTCGCTCTCGGCCCAGTTCTTCGCCTTGCGCGCCTCGGCGCGCTGGTCGAGAAGAGCCTGTATCTCCGGCGGAACCGCAGTCTTCGCGGCCTTGCCGAAGAAGATAACGCCCAGCACCTCGTCCATGCGGCGGAACACGGAAAGAACGGGACCTCCGCCATGCACGTTAGTGTCGCGCACGAGGCCGAAGAGGGCCGCGAACGCCCTTGGAATGTTGAGGTCGTCGTTCACGGCCTCTGTGAAGTCGGCGAGGTGGGCCGTGGCCCATTCAGGCGCGTCGCCTTCAGTGGCGAGGTCAACGCAGCGGTCGATGCGCTCGAGCGATCTGCGCGCGTCCTCAAGCGCGGTGAACGCGAAGTTGAGTCCCTGGCGGTAGTGGGCGTTGATGAGCACGTAGCGTATCTCGCGCCCGGTCCAGCCCTTCTCGATGAGGTCGCGCAGGGTGTAGAAGTTGCCGAGGCTCTTGGACATCTTCTCGCCGTTCACGCGCAGGTGGGCGCAGTGCATCCACGTGTTGACGAACGGCTTGCCCGTGGCCGCCTCGGCCTGGGCTATCTCGTTCTCGTGGTGGGGGAAGAGGTTGTCGATGCCGCCGGTGTGGAGGTCGAACGTCTCGCCGAGGTACTTCATCGACATGGCGGAGCACTCGATGTGCCATCCCGGGCGGCCGCGTCCCCACGGCGAATCCCAGCCCACGGGACCATCCCTCGGCTCCCATGCCTTCCAGAGCGCGAAGTCGCCCACGTTCTCCTTGTCGTACTCGTCGGCCGCGCAGCG
>CAMIVJ010000276.1 GCA_946401765.1 uncultured bacterium
TCGGGGCGGTCGTAGCGCACGTAGAACTGGTACGGCAGCTTCACGCCCTTGCGCTTCTCGATGTCGGCCTTCGCCGCCAGCAGCGACTTCGGCAGCACGCGGCGGCAGCCGCGCAGGTCGTTCTGGCGGCTCTGCGACGTGCCGTAGTAGGGAACGTCGAGGTCGATCCACATGTGGATGCGCAGGCGCTCGTCGTCCGTGAGGCGCACGCGCGGTTTCCCGTTCTTGCCGGGATGGCCCGAGGCGACGATCTGCGAGAGCTTGCTAACGGGACTTCCCCATGTCTTCGGCGTGATCCAGAGGATGTTCTCCTCGAGGCCGTTGAATGTCGGAATCCAGCTGGTGTAGGGGTTCTTGCCGAAGTTCTTCATGTACGCCCTCACGTCGCCGCCGCTCTCCGCGCCCGTCCCCCTGCGGGCAAGATTCTCGTATGCGATGTTGAAGTAGTCGGTGCGGTCGCCGGTGAGCTCCGGCTCGGGCGCGCCGTCGGCGCCGCTGTGGCACTTCACGCAGTGGCGGTTGAGGACAGGCTGCACCGTGCGCGCGAAGCTGAAGCCGTCGTCTCTGCCCCATGGCGGCGGCACGAGCGGCTCGGGCGCGCGCTGCGCGGCGATGGACTTGCCGATCTGCGTTGGAGAGATCGACACATAGTTGCGGTCGGCATGGCAGCCGATGCAGCTCTGCCTCTCGCCTGGCATGAAGTGCGTGAACGTGCGCATTCTCTGGAGTGCGCGCCCCTCCGCGTCGAGCGGCAGGAAGTAGATGGGCACGTTCGCGGGCGCGAGGAAGTGCGCGCTGCCGTCAGCCTCCACCTTCGCGAATCCCCACACGCGCTTGGGGGCGTAGGTGGCGCCGCAGCTCACCACGGGGAACTGGAAGCCGAACTGCCTTAGCCGGGTCTCGGCGCGGATGTCCTTCTCCATTTCCTGGACAACGGCGATGCGCTTGATCTCGCCCGGCTTGACATGCCCTTCAAGGCCGATTGCAACGTCCTGCACCACGACCTCGGCGAATGGACCCATCTCCGCGCTGCGCACGTTGGCGCGCTGCACGGCGGGCTTCGCGCGCGGCGCAAGCGGCTGCGGCGAGTACCATCCAAGTCCTTCGCCAGGCGCGTACAGAAGCGTGCTGACATCTGCTGAATCGTAGCGGCGCAGCTGCACGTTTCCGGCGCATGAAACGAGGTAGCGCTCGCCGTCCACCGGGTACGGAGTGGTGTAGGGTCCGCGCACGCCGTTGCCGCGTATGCCGTCCTCGACAGGCGGCACATGCACTTCCGGCGTGAGGTTGCGTATCGCCTTCTGCGCGTTCCCGCCGAGCGACACGTCAATGAGCCCCACCGCGCCGCTGCAGGGGCCGTTGTGCGACGTCATGATGCAGAGGTAAACGCCGGCGCGGCCGGGAACGTCATGTGCGAACATGAAGGTGGCTGGGGAGAGGACGCGGTTTCCGAACACGCCCGAAAGGCCGGTGCCGTCCGGCTGGATCGCCCACAGGCTCTGGATCGGAATCGCGGGACGGTCCACATATTCCCATCGGCTGAAGAGGATTCGCCCGTCGCGCATCACCGAAGGCGTGAAGTCCGTAAGATAGTTCGCGGATAGGCGCACCACGTTCTTTCCGTCGCCGTCGGCGCGGTAGAGGACGGGCGAGGTGGAGGTCCAGCAATACGCGAATGCGGGCTTGCGGTCTGAAGTGAACGCGATGCCGCCGTCCGGCAGCCAGCAGGCGTTCTGGTTGTTGCACGGGCCAGAGATGATCTTCTCTAGTCCCGTGCCGTCTGCATTGATGCGCCAGACTGCGAACGGTTCGTCCATGGTGCGCTTCCAGCTGAAGAGAATCTGCTTTCCGTCGTACGACGTCTGCGCATCGAGCACGATGCCCTCAGTGGCGTCCACAAGCCGCCGAACCTCGCCCTTGGCGAAGTCGGCCACATAGAGCCCACCGCCCTTCGAGAGGCCTTCCACATGATAGGTGTAAACGTGCGACGGACGTAGATCACGACGCATCACAAGCGCCACCGCGCCGCCGGGAACAATGTCCGCAGGCGGCGGATTGCCGCCGCCGCATGACTCCACCGGGCGATCCTCCTTGTGCGCGTGGCGGAAGCGCACCTTCAGGTTCTTCACCGTAGCCGCCGAATCTGGCAGCGTGAACTTCACCGTCACGTACTTCTTCCAGTTGCCCGTGTACGGCGAGAACACCGTTCCCAGCAAGGTGGGGCGAGCCGTCTCGGTGAGCCGCTCGTCCGCATCATACAGCTCCATGCACGAATCCTGCATGCCCGAGGACACATGGAACTCAAGGCGTCGCGACTCGGGCTTCGAGAAGTCGAAGCCGCGGTAGACGCAGTTCGCCCCTTCGCGCAGATGGCCGATCTCCAGCCCCCACTTCGTATCGTATCCATCGCCTAGGCCATGGCGCTCCACGGCGGCGGCGCCTGGCACTGTACGAGAGCCCGAAGTGATGCCGGCGAGATTCATCAGGCATTGCCCTGCGCATGTGCGCACGCCCGGCCGGAGAAATTCCGCAAGCGGACGCGTCTCCACCGCGCCCGCAGAACATGCTACCGCAAAAGCAGCAGCTACAAAGGCACTTGTTTTCATGCCCCTATTATAGCACTTTTTTCTGGCGCGTCAACAAAGTGCTGCCAAACAACACCTTGCCCCGCCACGGCTTGCGGCTCGCCCTACACAGCTCGGACTATGAACTTTGAACCCTGAGCTTTGAACTATGAACGCTAGCGCTTCGACTCGAGCTCGTGCGCCAAGACGAGAAAGGCCGATGCCGTCCATGTGTAGGCAGGGTCGCGACGAGCCTCGCCTGTCTTCGCATCGAAATTCTCGGAGAAGCCGGACTTCATTATGAGCCTGCAGAACTTGAGCGCGATTTCGTCCGCAAGCGCATCCTCGCCGCATGCGCGCAGGCCTTCCACCGCGATGAGGGTGGAAGGTCCCCAGATCGGACCCTTCCAGTATCCATCGGGATGGTAGTGCCTGCTGTTGACGGACTCCGAGGCAAGGCCCCAGTCGGTGATGAAGCCCTTCGTCTTAATGTCGTCTATCATCTTCGCACGGCACTTTTCAGGCAGCCGCTTGCCGAGAATGAGCGGAAGGCGTGTGACAAGCGAGAGAGAGTCACGGTCGAAGCCGCCGTCGCGCAGGCGCCGCACGCGCGGCGCGCCGTCCTCGTCGAAGAGGATCTTCACCGTCGCGTCGAGCATCATCTTGGAACGCTCGGACCACTGCGCGGCCTCTTCGCTCCTGCCGAGAGTCTTCGCGATGTCGGCGAGGCACTCCATCTGGAGGATGAGGAACGCCTGCAGGTCGGGCGTCTCGAGCGGCGGACGGTTCATGCAGATCGCGGTGGAGTTGTCCCAGCCCGAATCGCAGCCGTCGAGGTACTCGGCGAGTCCGTTGCGGTCGAAGTCGCGGCGGGTGAGCCACCATTTCGTCCACTTGCCGATGATGTCGTAGGCAATTTCAAGGCGATCCTTAGGAAACTCCTTCATCGCGCGCAGCTTCGAGAATATCCATCCGTGCACAGGCGGCTTTACCGCAAGCCAGAATATCTCCTCGTCGGAGACCATGTCGGGCATCATGCCCTCGGGGGTCATGAAATCGAACATGCAGCGGAACTGCTCCCACGCGGCGTCCTGGTCGCGGTAGCCTAGACTGAGCGAGTTGATCGCGTGGTCCCAGCTCCAGGTCTTGTTCATCCAGTTGTTGCTCATCAGCATCATGGGACGCCTGAACATGCCGCGCGGGCCGGCGATGGCCGTCCAGAACAGCACCGCCGCCTCGTGCCGCGCCCACTCGAAATCCTTCGGCACAGAAGGAAGCGAGGCGTACATCTTATCGAAGCTCGCCTTCTGGATCGCCACCGCATCAGCGAATGACCCTTTGACCTCGGCGCCGTTCCAGTCGCCCGTGTGGATGTCGAGAAGCGCCACCTCGATGCCGTCCTTCGACGGATGCACGCGCACGGTGTTTCCCTTGTCGGGATCGCGCACGCCAGTGCGGGTGTCCATCAGGATGCGGTCTGCATTGAAATGCAGATAGTCGATGGTACGCCCGAACGTCGAGGGGAAGTCGTACTTCTGGCGCGGAAACTGGTACTCAAAGCGGATGTGCATCTCGGGCGACTTCGAACGCACGAGGACAACATCGGGGCGCAGGTAGGCGAATTCGATCGGACCCTTCTCCGTGCACGCCTCTAGCCAGCCGTCGCGCATCACGCACTGCGTCACCTCGATGTCCTTGCCGTCCACAGACGGCACAAGGCGGCAGAAGTTTTCTCTCCAGCTGGTGCTGACATTGCGTATCCAGAGTCCGGGGTAGGTGTTGAACATGTACTTCCCCTTCTCGCACCTGCCAACCGTCAGGAACGAACCGGGAACGCTGTACATGAAACCTGGGTTCCCCACCTGCACCGGCGCAGCCACGGCCACTGCCGCTGCCACAACCGCCGCCACGAAGGCGAACCCACGAAAAGAAAATACTTCGCTATGCTTATTCATCTTGAACCCTTGTGCTCCGAACTTTGAACTATGGACTTTGAACTTCTGGTTTTAGGACAAAAAAAAAGGAGCCGGCGGCGTCCTACTCTCGCGCGGGCGGGTCCCGCACTACCCT
>CAMIVJ010000277.1 GCA_946401765.1 uncultured bacterium
GCAGCTCCGTGATCTGTCCCATCATGTAGCGCTTGTACGAGGCGTAGTCGGGCTTCTGCTTCGCGCGCCATTCTTCGCTGCGCAGCCAGGCCCGTCCGGGCGTGTAGTCGGCGCGGTGCCAGTCGAGGAGCGAATAGTAGAGCGAGAGCTCGACGCCCTCCGCCTTGCACGCCTCGGCGAGCTCGCCAAGGATATCGCGCTTGAACGGCGTGGACTTGATGTTGTAGTCGTCCACCTTCGACGGCCAGAGCGCGAAGCCGTCGTGGTGGCGCGCGGTGATGGTGATGTACTTCGCGCCGGACTTCCTGACGATCCGCGCCCACTCGCGCGCGTCGTACTTCGACGGGTAGAAGCCGTGCAGCATGCGCTCGTAGGCGTCGCGGTCGAGGTTCCCATGGTGCAGATACCACTCGCCCTGCGCGTAGTTGGCGTAGAGTCCCCAAACGATGAACACGCCGTAACGATGCTCGGCGAACCTCTCGCGCGCCTCGAGGTTCCACGCTTCGGGCTTGTACTCCGCTGCGGCGCAGAACGGCGCAGACGCCGCGATCGCGGCCGCGGCGATGGAAATTAAAGTACTCCTGCTCACATTGTTTTTCATTTGGAGGCTCCTATGTATTTGCTATTTGCGCCAACCTAGCTTGTCGGCGAAATCCATGTAGCGGTTCCAGTCGTGAAGGGTCAGGTTGTGAATGCCGGGACGGAAGTGGTACGACACCATGCCCTCCTGACGCGCCTCGCCGGGCTTCGGGAAGCCGCTGGAGACGAGTCCCTTCTTGCCGTAGAGCTCCCATGCGGGCGAGGCAAAGACTGCGCTGTAGTATTCACCACGCTGCCCGGCCCAGTTGTCCTTGCTCGCGGAGGCAATCGCCACGGCACGCGGTGCCACGAGCGCCACGAGCATGTGCTGGTCGAAGTCCATCTCGAACTCCTTGCCGGCGAATTTCCTGTAGTTCAGACAGAACCAGTGCGGGAACGCTTTCGTGATGCGGGCGATCGACTCGGACTTCGGGAGGTCGATGTGGTTAAGCTTCGCGCCGCTGCAGCCAGAGTCGTTCACGCAGGCCATCGCGAAGCGCGTGTCGAGCGCGCCCGCGAGCAGGGCAGTCTTGCCGCCGCGCGAGTGCCCGACGACTCCGAAGTGTTTCGCGTCCAGGAGCGGCTCCGTCTCCACCCAGTCGAGCACGCGGCTCGCCCCCCATGCCCACGCCGAGAGCGCACCCCAGCTGTTGGCAGTGCGTTCCTTCGCCCAGCAGGCGTGTACGCCCTTAGAACATTTGCCCTTCGAGTCGTCCGGCGCCACGTCGCCGTTCCAGAACGCGAGCGCCGCGTAGCCGCGCGCCACGATCTCCTCCGCCGGCCAGAACTCGCTCTTCTTGACGCGCTCAGGGTCGATGTTCTCTGCTGCGGGGCGGTTGCAGATGAGGATGAAGCCCGGCGCGGGGCGTGCCTTTGCGGTTACGGGAATGAACGCGGTGAAGACAAAGCTCTGGGAGGCGAGCGGTCCCTTCCACGAAACGCGCACGCGCTTGCGGATCGCCTTGCCGCCCATCATCACCTTGTCCGGCTCGGCCAGCTCGAACGCGAGCGTGTCGGGACGCTCCACGGGACGCCGCCCGTACTCGTTCTCGCAGAAGATTTCCTTCAGCTCCGCGCGCCGCACCTTCTCCCACGTCGCGACGTCCTTCACGGGCGCACCCGCCTTCGTGACCATCAGCGGCGGCACGTCCTTCGGCTCCGGCGCGGCGACCGCGCCCTGTACGAGCGCGAGGCAGGCAATGGCGCATCCGCGCGCGACCCATGTGAGAGACAATCTCTTCATCGTTGGACTCCTGTTCTATTTCCAGTTGATGTAGCCGCTGACGGGCGTCAGGTAGGCGGCGTTGCTAGTGGCGGGGCGGTAGCGCGTGCCCTTGTACCAGTCGGTGAAGCCGTTCTCGGCGCGGTAGATCTCGCCAGTCTCGGTATCACGCACGCGCTCGTAGCCGAGCGTGGCGTCGCTGCGCTTCTGCGAGAGCACGTCGTATGTGGCGTTGCGGCGACGGTAGGAGTCCATGATCATGCCGCGGATCGAATCCGCAGTCTGCATGATGTATTTGGACGTACCCATCACGCGCGTCCAGGCAACACGCCGCTGCTGGTGGAACGCCGGCGTGAAGACGATGGAGGCGAAACAGCGATCGAGGACTGGCAGCCAGTCGACGAACTCCTCCTTCGGCGCGGTTTCGGAGAGGATGGAGAACTCCAGCACCGGCCCCACGTCCACCATGCCGGCCCGCACGTTGAACGGGTTCACCTGAACGGGCTGCTTCATCATGCCAGAGACGACTGCGTGGTAGAGTCCCTGCACACGCCGTCCCGACGAGGACGTGCATTCGGCCACTATCACGTCTCCGCCAAGCGCGCTCTTGCCGAGTCGTTCCAGAACGGTGAACTTATGATAGCCGAACAGCGGTCCCATGGCGGCGAAGTAGCCGTCCGTAGAAAGTCTCGGCAACACGGGCATCCGCGCGGAAGGGTTTTTGGGGCCATACGACCGGATGTACCAGTTGCGCGCCTCCACCGACTTGAGGCCGTATGAGTTGTTGAGGCAGAAGTAGAGCTCGCGCTCCGGACGCTTCGGATCGTACACCGTGATGGCGTAGCTGATGATGTCAAACTTGCCGTCCGGCTTAAGGCCAGTCTTGACCCGCCAGCCGAGCGGGATGTTCATCGTGAAGAATCCGCTCGGGTCGACGTACTTCACGAACTTGACGTGCGTGGCCTCTGCCGGGCGAATCCGCAGCCCCTTCCGGTGCATAAGGTCCCGAGGCGACGGCAGCTTATGATGCGGCGACGGCATGTAGCCGTATCCTGTAAGCCCCGCCGCGAGCGCACACACAACGGCTACCTTGAATTGCGATTTTTTCACGACATATCCTCCTTCGCTAGTGACGACGGCGGATATTTTACAACAACTTGCGGCTTTCGGCAACTCCGCCGCACGTTGTCTCTTCAAATTGGCACTATTTCCAGATGAGGGAATGCTCAAAATCCGTCGGCAGCGCCATCGAAAGGCGATGTATGTCAGGGAACTCGGCGAGAAGTCCCTTAAGACGTTCCGGCCAGCGTTTTGTATAAGCAATATTCATAAAAAAGGAAAACCCCCGAAATTTGAGCATAGGCCGAGACCCATAGGCTTACGAGGGTGTGCTATCGGCAGTGTAGCAAATCCTGCGTCAGCATGCAAGCGGGTCTCGCGGAAAATTCGCGCTGCGAATCTGCGTAATTCTCCGCTGAGCCTTCTTATGATTGGAAAAAACTATTTGAAACACCTTGCCATTGGCGCTCGGACTTCTCCACCCGCACCTACTGGCTAATCCTGCAACGGCGCAATTATAACAAAATTCCCCGCGTAATGACAGGCGGAAATACTCGCCCGTCATTGGCAAGGCGCATTCGCGAATCGTGCAATGCCTAAACTTGGTAGGGCCGCCTCGCCGAGGCGGCCGCAGCAGCTCGCAATAGGACGAATCTTGGTATGCCTTTTCGGCCCGCTCGGCGAGCGGGCGCTACCGTTTTCGGGGGCGTTTTGTGGTTGATGCACAATTCGCAGATGCGCCCCCGTTAATACATCATTGGCACGAACTGCCAGAATCTGGCTGTTCGTGCCAATGGCGGGTTGGTGGCGCGGGAACAGATGTCAGAGTCCGTTTTGCTGGGCGATGAGGGTGTCGGCGCCGTACATCTTACGGAGCTTCGGCTTCTCGATCTTGCCCGTCGGGTTGCGCGGCACGGACGCGAAGATGATCTTGCGCGGACGCTTGTAGCGCGGTAGGTCGAGGCAGAATTCGTTCACTTCGTCTTCAGTGAGGGTCTGCCCCTCCTTCACCTCGATGATCGCGGCGGCGATTTCGCCGAGACGCGCGTCCGCAAGGCCGATCACGGCCACGTCCTTGATCGCGGGATGTGCGCGTAGGAAGTCCTCGATCTGCACGGGGTAGAGGTTCTCGCCGCCGGTGATGATCACGTCCTTCGCGCGGTCGACGAGGTAGATGAACCCGTCGCGCAGTTCGGCCATGTCGCCCGTGCGGAGCCAGCCGTCGTCGGAGAGAATCTCCTTGGTGGCCTCGGGGTTCTTGTAGTAGCACTTGAGCACGCCCGGGCCCTTCACGGCAAGCTCGCCGACTTCGCCGGGGTTCACCTCGCTGCCGTCGGGACGAATGATCTTCGCCTGCCAGCCGTAGCCGGGTACGCCGATCGCGCCCACGTGGTCGATGTTCTCGATGCCGAGGTGGACCGCACCGGGTCCTGTCGATTCGGAGAGGCCGTAGTTCGTATCGTAGTCGTGGTGCGGGAACACGGCCTTCCAGCGCTTGATGAGCGCGGGCGGCACGGGCTGCGCGCCGATGTGCATGAGACGCCACTGGTCGAGCTTGTAGTCGGAGAGCTTCACGTCGCCGCGCTCGATCGCGTCGAGGATGTCCTGCGCCCACGGGACGAGCAGCCACACGATCGTGCACTTCTCCTCGCTCACGGCGCGGAGGATCCACTCCGGCTTCACGCCCTTGAGGAGCACGGCCTTGCCGCCGACGAGGAAGCTGCCGAACC
>CAMIVJ010000278.1 GCA_946401765.1 uncultured bacterium
TGTATCTTCTGGGCAGATCGATGGTTGGAATGCGCGCCGAAGAGCTGATCGCGCTCGCCGACTCGCTCAAGCGGCGCACGGGATTTGCCTGCGAGGTGGTGCCGCACGGAAGGCCCTGCATTGCGGCGGCCCACGCCTTCGCGGCGCGGCGCGATCTCTTTACGCGCGTTCAGTGCCTGCGTTCGCCCGAAAGCTGGGCGGAGTCCGTTCGCAAGAGCTCGGTGGTGCCGTTTGCGAACGTGGTGAACGGCGCGCTCCTCGACTACGACTGGACCGAGCTTTTGAAGAGTGGCGAGTGAAGCGTAATGGGAGATGAGCAGCCAAGACTTGTGCTATAATATTCCCATGCAGTTTTTGCAGACACTTTTCGCGTGGGCGGCGTGCGGCACGTTGGCCGCGCTTTTTCTGCTGTGCCTCGCGGGGCGGCTGAAGGCGCATCCGCCGTCGCCGCGCGCGATGCGCGGCGTGCCGGCGGCCGCGCTCGTGGCGCTTCTCGCGCTTGCGGCCGCCGTGGGCTCGCGCGCCGTGCCCAAAAGCCGCGCGCCGGCGCCGGGAGGGCGCGCGTCCCCGCGCGCCGCAATGCCGGGCGCCGGTTCCGCCGCCACGCCGCGCGTCACGGCCATCGACGTGGGCCCCGCGGGCGTCGATCTCGTGCTCTTCCGTCCCGAAGCCGATTCCGCATCCGCCGCGAACGTGACGGTCGCCGCATGCGCCGACCTCTCGGCGCGCGGCAATTGGTTCGCGCTCGCGGGCGCCGTGTTCCCCGCCGGCGAGACGAACGTTCTTGTCTCGATCGCCCGCGCAGCGCTCGACGCGGCAGGCATTGCCACGCCCGCCTTCTTCTCCTTCGGCGGCTCCGGCGACGCGGACGGCGACGGCCTCGCCGACTGGCACGAGAGCCTCAACGCGGGGACAGACCCCAACTCGGCCGACACCGACGGCGACCTTCTGCCCGACGGCTGGGAGCTTTCGCACGGCCTCGACCCCCTGCGCGCAATCGGCGCCGACGGCGCGCTCGGCGACCCGGACGGCGACGGCCTCTCGAATCTCGAGGAGCTCCGCGCGGGGACAGACCCAGCCGCCGCCGACACCGACGAAGACGGAATACCAGACCGTGACGAGACTGGATGGATAGAGACAACCGCAAGCCTGAATCTTCCGTATGTCGTATATGGCGAGTCGATCTACATCCACTATCCGCCGTCCGGAATCACAGGCAGCGGAACGTTTCCTTTCACCCTGCCATTTTCCGTGAATTTGTGCGGAAGAACTTGTTCGCGTGGATATGCCGACGCGCACGGCGTCGTCCGCTTCGTGCCGGACGGCGACGGCCCCTCGGCCGCGTATCCGGCACTCGGCGACAACCAGCCCATTCCATGCGACGCGCTGGAGGGCGGCATATCGGTTGCCGCATGGTGGGACGCGCTCCACCTGCGCGCCAACGTCTCGGGCATCTTCCTCACGGAGCTGACGCGGGAAGGGCGCAGATATGCCGTGGTCTCCTACGTCTCCGCCTATTCTGCGGACGGCGAATGCCAGAGCTTCGGCGTGATTCTCTGCGAGCAGGAGCCGAACCAGGTGATGGTGCAGTACGACGCGCCCCACAACAATGTGCGGGGGCTTTCCGCGACGCTTGGAGTGCAGGGGCCGAATGGCAGCGCGCGCCTTCAGCATTCGTGCAACGAGCCCGTATCCGCAGGTGCGGGGATTTCGCTCGTGTACCACCTCGGCGTGGGCACCGACCCGCTCCGCTACGACACGGACGGCGACGGCATGCCCGACGGCTGGGAGCTTTCGCACGGACTTCTGCCGCATTCCGCCGACGGCGACAATGGCGCGTCAGGCGATCCGGACGGCGACGGGCTCTCGAACTGGATGGAGCATGTCTCGGGGGCGTCTCCCGTCAATGCCAATTCGTTCTCGTCCGGGCTTGGCGATCTCGCGTGGGTGCTGAACGGATTCGGCATGCCGCCGGCGTACGGGGTGGAGGTGTCCTTCTCGGTGGGCGACCCAAGCCCGAGCCATTCCGAGAGGTGGCTTATGCGTCTCCGGGACGTGGATGAGGGCGGGCGCAGATACATGGTCGCATGCGACGGGCACGGCGACGTGGCGGAGTGGACGCTCCGTCTGGAGCGCGGGAAAAGCTACGTGGGGAGCATCGAGCACGTGTCGTCCTCGCGGGACGTCCCCGACTTCGACTGGTGTGCGCAGGTGGAGGGGCTGCCGCTTACGGACGTGCTTTCCGCGGGCATGGTGCATTCGGGCGCGGCGCGGTGGATAGTGGACTACGACAAGAGCCTGTACATCGACAACGAACACGGGCTTCTCGGCGTCTGCGACCCGGAGTTCGGGGAGACCGACGCGACGGTGGGAAAGACGTTCACCCTGCACGTCGTCAAGACGGCGGTGGAGCCCGCCGCCGCGTGTTCGCCCGCGGAGTGGACGGGACGCAGGGAGTTCGCGCTCACGGGCGACTCGACGCAGTGGGCGGACTGGACGATAGAGCCTTCTTTGACCAACGGCGCGAAGCTGTACGCGTCCGCCGCGGGCGGCGAGGGCGCGGACGTCGTGTACGGGACGTCGCGCGTCCATGTGTCGTCCGGCTCCGTGGCCACGAACTATACGGTCACGGCGCGGCATCCGATATGCGCCGGCTCCGCCGCGAGCGCGGAGTTCACCGTGTTCAGGATCGGCGTGGAGGCGATGCGCTTCAACCACGACCTTGCGTCCTCGGCAGGCGACGCCGTGAGCATAAGGGCGAACTATGACGAAGTGGGCTTCGACCCCGCGACGGGCGAGTGGTCCCGCGGCGGCGTCACCAACTTCCCCGCGTGCTACAGGGCGGGTACGATGCCGACCGTGCAGGCGAAGTTCACGGTAGAGCCGAAGCTCACCACCAACGTCACGGTGTTCGCGCAGACGACGGGCGACCTGTTCGGACTGCCGGGGCTGCTCGACGCGACCGTCGCCCTGACGAACGGCGCGTCGGGATGGGTGTCGTTCCGGTGCGTTGGCAGGGTCTTCGGCCAGGTGGCGCGCTGCGCGGCGGGCATCGACTGGCACGTGTGCGGGCTCGGTCCGGAGCGGCTTGCGCCGGCGAAGCACGCCGGGACGGGGCCGCACCGCGTGTACGTGGTGCTCGGCGACCTGGTGGAGCCCTGGAGCGGCGACTTGACGTCAGACCAGTGCGCGTGGACGAACGCGCTCGAGTGGGCGTGCGGCGCCGCGGCTGGCGCCACGACCCTTTCCGAAGCCGCGTCGCTTGTCACCGAGGGGATAAACATGTCGGGGGTATTCCACTACGATACAGAAGACGGGGCTTCCTATTTTACCAAGCAACGGAGGCATCTCATATTCTGGACAATTACTGAAGTATCAATTACCGACTGCCTTTCTGCTCTAAATAACCCCAGTGCCAACGAGTATGTCAATTGTACTGACTGTGCTGCCTTTGTAACATCATTCTCCAATTTGCTTGGATGTGGATTGTATTCGTCCAGAATGGGACTGGGATTTGCAACCAATCCATATTGCGCCATCGGACAGCCAGCATGGACACCTCCCTCTTGGGGCTGGGGATTCAACTACCATGAGGTAGCCTGGGATGGCGATGCCGGTGACGGAGACCTCGTTTACGATGCGTGCCTGCGCTACGATGGCGATGACGATCCGACATCTGAACCGCATGTTTCGCAGTTGCCGGTGGCAGTGCAGTTCAGCGACGGTAATCCTGCGCCGCCGCTGGTTTACCGGGAACGGCTGACGCCGAACGCCGCATATGGATATCCATATTGCGGCAGCATTCCGTCGGCAAAAATAAGGAGACTCGTAAGATGAAGATTCGATATCCGTTGCTTACCATTGGTATGCTGGTTGTGGCCATACATGCAGTTGCCACGTATCTACGGCCAGAAGATGTTTTTTTTACTCGAACTGCGAATAGATTTGGGTTCTATATCTGGCGGGGTCAGACAAAGGCAGGCTATTCGCGAGTTTTGAATTCGTGGGACATTCCGCCGCTGACCATTGAGACGAATGGTGTTCCCGTAGGCATTCGGACTAAGTCCGAAGATGACATGAAACGAGTTGTGATATACAACATCCAAACACGAAAGCGGATTCTTGAGGTGAGGGGCTATCCTTATGATGATGTGGAGGCAGCGCAGAAGGCTATGATATGCAACTTTAGTTTGATGAACACCACTCGTGACTACAGTACCTGTACAAATGACTTTGGGGATCGTTCTTATACATATGGCAGTACTGGTGTAACACATTACAGCGCGGCAAACTTTTCTCGCAACAATATCTTTGTGCGTGTAGTCTCAGAGACAAATACAATCTCCGCCGAGGCTGTCGCCCGCCAGATCGACGCGGACATCCTGCGGCGCAGTACGGAGGATGGCCGATGATCTCGTTCCATGCCCGTGTCGCCATGCAAAGGAACAATGCAGCCTTCGCCCTTGCGATGTGCCTGGCGGTCGTCGCTGCTGCTCGCGGGCGGTGCAATTATTGCG
>CAMIVJ010000279.1 GCA_946401765.1 uncultured bacterium
CATTTCGCCATTGCGGACGCGCCGATGCCGGCGATAAACCCCTTCCGCGTGATGCCATTTGGCAGATTCATTTTGCTTGTCATGTCTTTCTCCTCCGGCGAATAGTATACCAAACCCGCCATCTTGGGACAACTGGCAGTCAATCACCTCCACGGACATGCGCTACGTCAACGCCTTGATTTCGTCGTTTGCCAATTTCACAAATCCTGTCAAGAAGTCATTGCGTCACTTGGTCTTGCGCTGTTGCCGCGTGATCGCGACCGATATATTCGCACGGGGCCTTATGCGCACACAGGCCTTGCACAAAACGGATGCCATACCACACGTGAGTGGCGAACACCCCAAGCGCAGTCACTATCCACCTGACGGGATTGAAGCTGAACGTGGCAACTGCCACAAGCAGCAAGTAGAGGTTCATCGGCTGCCATAGGATGAACAGGATCGGCAGCAGCCATTCAGGCCCTCCATGCGGGAAACTCGGCATGCAGAGAGGCGCTATGACCATGGTCAGCAGCAGCGACAGCAGATAGACCACGAAGAGCGTCGGCACGAAATAGGAGAAATGCAGCGAGTTCTCGGGAAAGCGCTTCACGAAGTAGCCGCGGTGGAACGCATAGCGCCCGAGCTGGCGCAGATGCGGACCAAACAGCGGACGCCTATGATGATACACAATCGTCCAGGGATCATAGACTATGCGACGGCGCTCGTCGCACACGATCGAACGGCAGAGAAGCGTATCCTCGCCAGGCCAGAAGTCTGTGCGGTAGCCGCCGAACTTGCGGAGAAGCGACGTGCGCACGAAGAGATTGCAGCTTGGATAGTCGTCCACGTCGCGCAGCACCCTTCCACCAACGTAGCGGTAGCGGTAGCCGCCGCTAACGAGAATGCTCTCGTAGACGCGTCCGCCGGCGCGCGCGAGGAATCCATCGCCCGGCGGCGTCACGCCAGGACCTCCCACACCGCCGATCTCGGAATCGCTGAAGTACTTGATCGCGTTCTCGATCCAATGCTCTTCGGGATATGCGTCGTCGTCGATGAACGCCACCACCTCGCCCTTTGCGGCGGCGATACCGACGTTGCGCTTCTCTGCTGGACGCACCTTGCCCGTTGGAATCACCGAAAGCGGATAGCCGCGTTCATTGCCCGAGGCAAGCCCTTCCGCCGCCGCGTCGGGCAGAACTATCACCTCGAAGCTGCGGTACGTCTGGCGAGCCATCGCGCCTAGGCATTCGTCAAGCATCCAGCTGCCGCCTGGGCAGGCGATCACCACGCTCACGAGCGGCGTTCCATCCATCGGCGGCGGCACCTCCACCTTCGCATAGTAGTGCAGCACCCTCAGGCGGTAGAACACGGCCAGCGTGTCGTGCACCATGTCGCGCACGGTGCGCGCCTTGAGGGCGCCGAACTTCTGCCCGAAGCGGATCTCGACGGGCGCCTCGGAAATCTTTGCGCCGCGTCCGCACGCAATGGCGAGCAGTTCTAGATCGAAGGCGTATGTCTTCACGAGCATCCGGTCGAGCGCCTCGCCGAGCACCTGCCGCCTGAAGAGCTTCATGCCCGTCTGCGTGTCGGTGACTGGAAGACCGATGAAAATTCGCACTAGCGAATAGTACACCATGCTCGCAAGGCGGCGGTGCCACGGGTACTGCACATTCGACTCGGGATGGCGCTTCGAGCCCACCACCACGTCGCTGCCGTTCCGGACCATCGACTCGAAAAACTTCGGCAGCATCTTCGGCGCAATGTCAAGGTCGCCGTCCAGCAGCAGAACGTACGAACCACGAGCGGCGCGGAATCCCTCGCGCAGGGCATTGCCCTTTCCGGCATTCTTCGCGAGCAGCACGGGGCGTACCACCCCGGGGCGCTCGGCCGCCGCACGAGAGATGGCGGCGGCCGTTCCATCGTCACTGCCGTCGTCCACAGGCACAAGCTCGAACGAAATCCCGCCTGCGGCAAGACATTCTGCCACAGATGCGAGATTCACCTCGATCGAATCCGCGAGGCGGAACACGGGCATGATTACGCTTAGCAATCCCCCTTTGAGGACCTCGCGGGCGAAACGCCAATCTGGAACGTCAACGCTCAATGTCTCCTCTCATACATCGATGACGTCCTGCGAGCGTCCGCACTTGTTGCAAAAACGAGAGCCGTTCGGCAACGACGCGCCGCAGTTGTAGCAGCGCACGGCCTTCACCCCACGTGCCCCGCCGGAACTGCCTGCCGCCGAACCTTTGCCGTCCGCTCCTCCCGCAAGCGCGCGGAACACCGCGATTATCGGACGGTGGAAGAAGAGAGCCACAAGCGCAACGATTATAACTATCTGCCAGAATCCAGGTCGCATAGTCGCCTCCTCTAGAATGTTGTCAGCCGCGGCGAAAGGCGCGTTGAGCGCGCGGCGAAAGCGGCACGAAGGCCGGCAACGGTGAAAGAGTCGAGCGGCGCCTCGGTCCACACGCGCGCCACGTCGTCAAGGTTGTGCGCATCGGAAGAACGCACCACTGCATACCCTGCGGCCTTTGGCAGCCATACGCTCTCGTCTGCCGTGCGCGAGAGCTCGACAGCGTCGAAGTATGGCGCACCCGAAGCGTCAACGGGGATTGAGCCCAGCTGAGAATAGACTGAGAACGAAGATCGGTCGATGTGGGCGGCGATGTAGAGACCGCCCAGAGAGTGGCACTTTGCGGCGACGGAGGGTATGTCGGCTCTGCAGGCAAGCGCCAGGATGCGCCACTCCATGTCCACGATCTCGTCGTCCTCCGTCACGATGGGCTGGTCACCGAAGACGTCCGGATCGTTGACACGCTTCACCATCGCGTCGTACACCCAGTCGGTCATTTCGTTGGCGGTGTCGGGAGTGTCGAATATCGCGAGGGTGTGCACTTCCTCGGCGGTGCACACCTCCAGCCCGTACAGACAGGCGAGGCCGGCGCGGCGGGCGCACTCGGCGATGGCGGGCGTGTTGCGCGCGCTCTGGTGGTCGGTGAGGGCCATGCCGTCCATGCCGCTTGCGACCGCGCGAGCCACGATCTCCCGTGGGGACATCTCCAGATTCGCGCAGGGCGAGAGACACGAGTGGACATGGAGGTCGAATTTCATCGCGTCATTCGTCCGCCGGCGAATAGATGAACGACCCTTCGTCAAGCGCGCGCTCGATGTGCGCAGGCGTCACCTCCACCTTCTGCTGCTGTTGCTGCTGCTTCGGTTTGACAGTGCCGCGCGAACGGGCCCGCTCCCACGCCGCGCGTTCCGCGGCCTCGGCCTTCTCCTGGCGGAGGGCCTCGTCGTAGAGAGCCTGCCATTCGGCCTTGTGCTGCGCGGCGCGTTCCTCGTCCTGCTCCTGCTGGCGCTTGTTGCGCGAGAACTCCTTCTTGGCCGCCTTGAAGACGCGCGGCACGTAAACGAGTCCGTCGACAGTGCGCTTGACCTTGCCTTTATCGTAGAGAAAGTGCGTGCGCTTCTTAGACGGCGTGAAGCTGGACGGAACCGCGCCTGCGCCTGCGGCGGTCCCTGCTGGCGCGGCCGCAGCCGTGCGCGTCATCTTCGCGGCTGCCTCCTCAAGCGCCTGCTTCACCGCGGGACGGAACAGATCGCGCGTCACCTTTTCTCCGAACGCCACCTTCCCCACAGGGATAGTGCGCCCTCCCCTCGTGACGAACGCCACATGCCACTTGATGGGCGGAGGACGCATCTTGAACACCTTAACGGCCTTTGCGGCATCGCCATAGATCTTCTCTGCTATGTCGTAGCCGATTCCCTCATCGGGAACGGAAATCTTCTCGTCCGCGCCCTCAGGCGGCTGCGGCTTCTTGTCGGTGCGCAGCAGAGCCTTGCCGCCTCGCAGCACGAACCAGCTCGTGTCTCCGTCCAGATTGCGCGCGGCGAAGAGCTCTGGCGCCATCGTCTCAACCGAACCCTCGGCGTTGAGAGCGCGCACCAGACGCGGCGTGTCGCCTTTGGCGGGAACGATCTCGAAGAAGCGTCCGGTGCCGTCTTCCTGCGGCAGCATGCACCACACGCTCTCGTTATCCGTCTCGCCCTTCGTCCACATCTCCACCTCTGCGCCGATGAAAGCCTGTTCGGCGTCCTCGAAACGCATCTGCTTCGCCTTCTCGACCTTGGCGCGCTCGGTGACGGCCTTTACGGACGCAGCCTTCTTCGCGGCCGCCTCCGCCTCTGCCTTCTCGCGTGCCGCGGCCTCTTCGGCTTCGGCCTTTTCCGCGGCGGCCTTGGCGGCCTTCTCCTCAGCCTCCTTCCTGGCGAGCTCAGCCTTCTCGCGTTCGTAGGCGATCATGCGCTGGCGGCTCTGGTACTGGTGGTTGAAGTAGAGCATGACCGCAAGCCCCAGTACAACAAGTGCCACGATCACGAAGACCGCAGCGGAGCCGCGCTTTCTGCGAAGAGCCGTCTGCATGGCGACGCTCCTTTCTACAGGAACTTCTCGTTGAGGGTGAAGCCGAAGTCCTTGGCGATCTGCCGCAGCTGACGCACCTGGATGGCGCTCTTCTTCATCGCG
>CAMIVJ010000280.1 GCA_946401765.1 uncultured bacterium
CGGAATGTGAGCTGCCTAAGTGGTTCAAAGCTGTTTTCTAGGTTAACCCTAAACTCTTGTGTTGCCCCTGGTTAACGCGGAGGCGCGGAGGAATTCTCTGCGACTCTGCGGCTCTGCTTCTCTACGTTAAAACATCAAAGAGGATTTTGTGGTTAAATCGACAGAAGCGCGTGGGCGGCGGCGATGGGCTGAGAGAGGTCGAACTTCTGCGCACCCATTGCGGCGCACGATTCGGCAAAGCGCCTGAATTTGTGAGGGCCGGGATTAAGGTTGTCCATCACGCGCACCTCGGCCTTGCCGAACATGCAGGCCTCCGACAGCATTCCCGTTGATTCTGCCGTGACGTACAGCGTTTTCGCTAGCGAGACGAATCCGGGAATCGGGTTGAAGTGGTCGCGCGAGTAGATGAGCTTGTAGTCGAAGGGGAACGTGTCCACAACGGCTTCAACCTCAGGCGGCGTTCGGCGCGACGTGGTGACCCAGAATTCGAGTTTCTGGTTTCTGGTTTCTGGTTTCTGGTTTCGAGTTTCTGGTTTCGAGTTTTGGATCTCGGGTTTGTAGGTGCCGAAGATCTTTTCGAGTTCGCGACGCATCCAGTCGGCCGTCATCGTTGAGCATTTGTTGGGGCCGCCGATGATCACGGCAACGGCTTCGGCGTCCTTGGCGGAAGGGTGGCGCTCGAGAAACGCCTTCGTGCCGGACTTGTAGAACGCCTCGTCGTTGGCCACGAGGTTGGCGGGAATCTCGACGACGTTGGGCGCCTTTGGCGGACGGTCGAACGCCGGGGCGAGGATGCAGTCGAAGGATGAAATCTTGTAGCCGCGCGGGTACAGCACTACTCCGCACTTCACTCCGGCGGCGCGGGCGAGCGTCTTTGCGGCGTAGAACGTGCCGGAACCGGTGCCAATGACGGCGGCGTAGGCGGGTGCTGGGTTTCTGGTTTCTGGTTTCGAGTTTCGAGTTTCGGGTTTCGGGTCGATGGGTGTGAAGAGGGAGAGTGTATGGATGCCGAGATGGTCGAGAAGATACGAAAGCGCCTTGTGGAGGGGCGACTTGAACTTCACGGGAACGATGACGGCTTCGCGTCCAAGCGCGCGGGCGAAGGCGCGGGACTGGTTTTCGTGGCCGGCCTTTCCGTCGGTGAGAATCAGGATTTTTCCGGAGGGCATTTGATCAGCTCCTTCACGGCGCGGCGCATCTGGCGCTTGGCGAGGGCCATGCCGCCTTTGATTGTGCATCCCGAGGCGCGCAGGTGTCCGCCGCCGCCGAAGCGGGTTGCGAGGGCGGTGGCGTCCCAAGGGGCGCGTGTGCGTATGGAGACGCGCGTCTCGTGAGTGCGGTCCGGAATCTGGTAGAAGAAGAGTGCGATCTCGTTGCGCGCGACCTGGCGCGGAATCTCGATGACGTCCTCCGCCTCGGCCTTTGTGCCGCGCACCTCGCGGAAGTCGTCGCGCGTGAGGGTGACTTCGGCCACCTTGCGGTTCTTCCAGATGTGGAGCGAGCGCCATGCGCGCCGCTTGAGCTCCATGGCCTTGGAGGCGAAGGAGCAGTAGAGGATGTCGTTGATGTAGGCGGTGCGCACGCCGCGCTTGAGGATGTCGCATGCGGCGCGGAGCGTGGCGGGCGAAGTGGAATCGTAGGCGAAGCGTCCAGAGTCGGTGACGATCGCCACCCAGAGGGCCTCGGCGGTGGCGCGGTCGATGGGCCACTGCATCCACTTGGCGAAGCGCCACACTAGTTCGCCGGCGGATGAGGCGGCGGGGTCGATGATCGCCGCGGCGCCGGCGGCCTGGCTGGTGGCGTGGTGGTCGATGACGATGGTGGGGAGCTTCTCTGCGAAGGGACGCACTTCGGGAGGAAGGCGCGAGGGAGAGGCGGCGTCGACGTACACGAAGAGATCGAACTTGCGGTGGCGGAGCTTGCGCACGGGGATGAGATCCTCGACGCCCTCGAGGAAGCCGGGCTTGCCTAGCGCGTGGACGTCTGCCGTCGCGAAGGCGGCGTGCCCCGCCGCGCGCAGCATGCGCGAGAGCGCGATCATCGAGCCGAGCGAATCGCCGTCGGGGCTGAGATGCCCCGATACGAGGATGCGCTTCGGCTTTTCCAGCAAGGCCTTCGCGGCTGCAAATTCCGTTCGTAGATGCTTCGTGTCCATGACGCCTAATATTAAACCATATATTTCCCCTCTTGACTAGCGGAAAAAGGTAGTGTAAACTATTAAACCATCAACCCGCCACCAGGTGTGTGCCTGGGGTGGTTCTGTTGAAGTGGTCAAAAGGATACAAGAAGATGGACATCTATGTTGGTAACCTCGCTTATGCGACGACTGACGAAGGATTGAAAGCCGCGTTCGCGGCGTATGGCGAAGTTACCTCCGCTCGCGTGGTGGCCGATCGCATGACCGGCCGTTCCAAGGGCTTCGGCTTCGTTGAGATGCCGGACCGTGCGCAGGCGCAGGCAGCGATCGACGCCCTCAACGGACAGCCGCTCGACGGCCGCCCGATCCGGGTGAACGAGTCGCAGCCCAAGCCTCGCCAGGAACGTCGCGGCGGTGGATATGGTGGCGGATTCGGCGGTGGGCGTCGCGATCGCGGCGACCGCGGCGATACCCGCTGGTAAGGAAGCGCCGCAAGGCGTGAATACGGAATCCGGCCGAAAGGCCGGGTTCTTTTTTTAGTGAATAGGGGATAGTGAATAGTGAATAGGTTTGGGGTGGGTTTCTGGTTTCTAGTTTCTAGTTTCTGGTTTCGAGGTTTCGAAGTTGACGCACTAGGTTAAGAAAGGGATAGGAAATGAAGAAGAAGACATTCATGGTGGCAGCGGCAATTGCTGCGTCGTGCGCCGTTGCCAACGTGCCCACCGTGGTCACGCCCGATTCGCCAACGGCGGTTGAGATGTCGGCCGCGAAGGAACTTGCCGGCGAACTCGGGAAGTGCCTTGAAAAGAAAATCGAGATCGTTTCCGAAAGCGCCACGAGGGATGGCGTGGGGCTTTTCGTCGGCGCGACCAAGGCGGCGAAGGCGGCGCGGAGCGGGGCGGACGGCGCGGGGTGCCGTCCCTATCAGGTGGATGAGGTTTTCCTGAAGTCTGTTGATGGCGGCGTGGTGATGGACGGCGATCCGGCGCGCGCGCCGCTCTATGCGGTCGATCTCTACCTCGAGAAGTACTGCGGCGTGCGGTGGTGGACCTCCGACGCGGCGACGTACCCGAAGCTCGACGCGGCGCCAGTGAAGGACATATCGCTTTCGTACGCCCCGCAGTTCAAGTTCCGCGAGACGTACTACCTAGATGGATTCGACCCGCTCTTCAAGGTTCGCTCGAAGGGCAACTTCACATCGCTCACGCGCTACCTGCTCACGGACATCAAGTTCATCCCGCCCGAGCTTGGCGGAAACCACCGCCTCTACTTCTTCAAGGGACGCCACAGCGCCTACCATTCCTTCTTCGAGGTGCTGCCGCCGAATGTGTACTTCGAGAAGCATCCTGAATGGTATTCGCTTGTGAAGGGAAAACGCGAGCCGAAGCAGCTCTGCCTTGCGAACGCCGAGATGAAGGCGGAGTACATCAAGGAGACGCTGAAGCGCCTGCGCGAGGATTCGTCAGTCGATTTCATCCAGGTGTCGCAGAACGACTGGCACGGCTACTGCACGTGCGATAAATGCAAGGCGATGATGGAGGAGGATGGCGGCGCGCCGTCTGGTCCGTACCTGCGCTTCGCGAACGAAGTCGCGGAGGCGGTGGAGAAGGAATTCCCGAACGTGCGCATCGACACGTTCGCGTACCAGTTCACGCGCAGGGCGCCCACGAAGACGCGTCCGCGCCACAACGTGGTGGTGCGCCTCTGCGACATCGAGTGCGACTTCGCGCGTCCGCTCGCCGAGCCGCTGCCGCCGCACAAGGCCGATTTCGCGAAGGACCTCGCCGACTGGCGGCGCGTAGCTGGCGGCAACCTCTTCATCTGGGACTACCTCGCGAACTTCCACAACTACATGATGCCGCACCCGAACATCGGCTCCATCGCACCGAACATCCGCCTCTTCGCCGAGAACGGAGCAGTTGGCGTGTTCGAGCAGGGCGACGCGCTCTGCTCCGCAGGGACGTTCGCGACGCTCCGCCACTACGTGACGGCGCATCTTCTCTGGGATCCGAAGGACGACGAGAATCGACTCATGGACGAATTCCTCAGCGGCTACTACGGCACCGCCGCCGCGCCGATACTCAAGAAGTTCATCGCCGTCATCGAGGCGGGGCCGCGCAAGACGAAGCAGATCGTGAAGTGCGGACACAAGGGCGCGCCATTTCTCGGAGCCGACGCCAAGCTGGAGGCGGCGAAGCTGATGGACGAGGCCGTGGCCGCGGCGGCGAAGGAGGGCGAGCCGTTCGCGTCGCGCGTACGCCGCGAGCGCCTTTCCATCGACCACATGATGCTACTCAACTACGACATCCTCAGAAAGATCGCGGCGAAGCTGGGCTACAAGTGGACGCGTCCCGCGACGAAGGCCGAGGCCGT
>CAMIVJ010000281.1 GCA_946401765.1 uncultured bacterium
TTGCCAATTGGTCATTGGAATTGGATATTGGCAACACTTCCACATTGGCAACATTCTACTTCCACATTGGCAACATTTACTGGACTCAACGGCGGAACCGATTGAAGTCCTTTCCGGCCGCACATAGGAGAAGCATTACTGCCCCCAGGGCGATGACGGGGGCCAGGCCACCATGCAGCGTGTCGAACTTGTCGATTCCCGCGACACAGCACGGCAGAGAGTACACCAGGTTCTTGTCCAGCACTTCAGCCGCCGCCAATGCCGAGAGCGCGTTGACAATGCCTATGTACGCGAACGCGATCTTCCCGAGCGCATTTGCCATGCGAGGATGCACGGCGATGATCATTCTCGCAATGGAGCCTGCAATGACGACCACGCCGCCGCACTCCATCGCCACGAAGAATATCTTTGTTATATCGCCAGGGAGGTTTGGGTAGAACACCGCCAGCGCGGACGACACCACCACGGCAATTAGCACCCCGAAGACCATCGAAGGCACGCTGCCCGTGGCAAGCGGGAAGAGAATGGGCCACAGGGCCTTTGACCGCGGCATGTGCGCCACGGCGCCGCGCGTGATCGGCACAGGATAGAACGCTGCGTGCAACAAGATTATACCTGCGCCTATGCACCATGCAGCGCACCAAGGAGGGCCAGGCACCAGCAGCGTGCTTATGCCGATGACGACGAGCTGCGTTATGCGGAGCGGACGGAGATAATCGGTGTGCGGTGGCGCGAGCATGGCCGCGGCCTGGGCACGGCATAACGCGACAATGATCGCCGACAGCAAGACATAAAAGACGAACACCGACGATGCCGCAAAACCGTCGCCTCCTCGAATTGCCCGGCCAATGCCGATTGCGGCGGTGATGCTCGAAAAGAAGAATGGCAGAAAAATGTACAGCACCACAAGCGAGATTACCTTCATCGCGATCGAGCGGCGCCGCGAGCAGGCCGGCAGAAGCCCGACGGCAGTCAACGACACGCTGGACACGAACAGCAACACGGGAATTAAAACGGTAATGGACAGGTCGATGCCTCGCATCAGATACGAAAGCACGAAGAACGGCATCGCGATCGCAACCGCAATCGCGGAAATGACCGCGGCCGCAGTTATCTTCCCGGAGACGATCTGGCCCGGCGTAAGGGCAGTGGTGAATTCAAGCCCAAGATCCGTCTTGCTAGTCTCAATCGCCGTCTTGATCGATGTGAAGAGCGGAATCAGCACGCACGTGACGACGCCGGTGATTATCGACACTGCGATCAGCGGTTCCTCTCCTAGCCCTTTCCCGTACATCGCCTCCTGGATCGAGATGTCGTGCATTTCGGACAGAAGCACGGCTCCGGTCGCCAGGATCAGCACGATCGGGAGCGCCACCATTCCCCAGATTATGAGGCGCGAGCGCACGAGCTGGCGCAGCTCCTTGAGGGTGACGGGGTTTATTCGCGGCTGGAACTTCATGCGAGGTTCCCCTTTGTCACGTGCATGAAGATGTCCTCAAGCTTTCCGAGCTCCGGCTCGAAGAGAATCGGCACGAGGTTTCTCGCGGAGAGTTTTCCGAGGAGCGCCGCCGCTGCCTCGTCGCCCGATGCCGTCTTCACGCGCCAGCCATTGCCGCTCTGCTCGGCGGCGATCACGCCTGGCGTCTCTAGAAGTATCGGCAGCGCATTCTCGTTGACGGCGGGAAGGAAGCGGAGCTTGATCCACACCTCCGAGCTCGCCTCCACCTCCGCCTTGAGGCGCCTGCCTCTTTCGATGATCACGGAAGACGAGCACATCTCCTCGAGTTCGGTGAGAATGTGCGACGAGATCAGAATCGCCTTGCCGTTCTCGCCGAGCGCCTTCACGAGTTCGCGCAGCTCGATGCGCGCGCGGGGGTCGAGTCCGTTGGCCGGCTCGTCGAGGATCAGCACCGCGGGATCGTGCACCAGCGCGCGGGCGAGCGAGACGCGCTGCTTCATGCCCTTTGAGAGCGCGTTGAGCGTGCGGTCGCGGAATCCCGTGAGGCCGGTGAAATCCTCTACGCCCTCGACCGCCCTGCGTATCGCCGCGCCGCGAAGACCGTACGCGCGGGCGAAGAAGTCGATGTACTCGTCCACGGTGGTGTCGGTTCTGCTTGGAAGGTCGTCGGGCATGAAGCCGATGAGGCGGTGCGCCTCGTCGGGATGGTCCAGCACGGAGACGCCGTCAAGCGTGATGTCGCCCGAGTCAGGCGTGTCCAGAGTCGCCATGATGCGCATGGTCGTAGTCTTGCCCGCGCCGTTCGGGCCCACGAAGCCGATCACCTCTCCGGACGAAAACGAGAACGAAAGGTCGTCAACGGCGCGGAATCCGCGGTTGAACGTCTTCACGAGGTTTGTCACTTCGACCTTCATTCGGCCACCTCCTTGAACTTCCCGAACACGATGCCGGCGGCCGATGTATCCGCCTTCTTGCCCTTGAGCGGATTCTCGAAGAACGGCGAACCTTCGACTTCCGCCACGTATTCGCCCTGCGGCAGCCTATGGCACGAATCCGCCACAAACATCAGGTTCTTCTTCCAGTCGCGCCCGAATGTAGTGCCCTTGTCGGCAAACGGATAGCGCGGCCCGCTGGGGGGCTGCGGAAGCTTTTCCAGCTGCTCGGCATCCACCGTCGCGCCCGGCTCGACGTCGTGGAACGCCCACAGCCTTCCGCCCACGTTCACGTGGCCTGTCTTGATCTTCGCACCGAGCAGGTTCACAACCGCGACGCCGCCTGTTGGCGATACGCGGAAGTCGAGCCGCTCGGACCTCTCGCAGACGCGCGTGAAGTCGAAGAACGTGGTGACGAGCGGCTTCACCCAGCCGCCGGCAAGTCGCTGGGCGGCGGCGGACTCCACCCGGATGTCGTCGCTCTTGCCGTTGAAGCGTGCGTTCCTCCTCGCGAAGGCGGCGTCGGACGGGAATTCGATGCGGCCGTTCACAGACATCGGCGAGAAGATCGCGAACTGCCCAAGCGTGAGCGCCTTCTTCGCGGTCTGGTCGAGAACCGTCACCGACTGCAGACGCACCGACGGCGTGGTGCCGAAGAAGACGTATGCCGATATCGCTACTATGACGGCGAACACGGCGGCCGAACCGGGAAGAAACGCGAGCAGCTTCATCCGCACATTGCGCCTGACGCTGATGAACACCGCCAGCGGAACGATGCCGAGCGCGAAGACGGCAAGCACCGCAAGCAGCGTCTTCACGGGAATGGTCGCCTTTGCCGCGATGGGAACGCGTCTCAGGTCTTCAGTGGTGTCGCTTTTGCCGCCGTAGTAGTAAGCACGAATATTCAGATCGCCGACTAGGACATCGCAGGATTGATCGATCATCTGGGGGATGTCCGCCGCCTCCTTCTGGTCTGCAAATCCGTCAGGCCCCTTGGCGACCACAACGGTTCCGCCGAGCGTGCGGTAGGTCTCGAGCGCCGACTTGGCGGCGGCGCCGAGAGTGGCGTATTCGTCCGCCGTGATGAACACGCCGTCGTATGTGGAGTAGCAGCGCCAGTCTCCGGGCCAGTTCTCAGCCGGGAACTTGAACTGGTTGGCGTTGAAGAGAAATGGCTCCGCCTTGTACTTGCCCTTCGTGCCTCCGGAGTGTGAAGAGTAGTCTGGGCGCTTGTGCTTCTGCGTGTATCTCTTCGCGTGCATTGCCTTCGAGAGATCGTCCTGCAGCTTCTTCGGCGAGATGCCGGCGGAGAGCAGCAGCTGGGGGTGTTCGTTGCGGTCGAAATGGCCCATGGACACGTCCAGATTCTTCATCACGCGGCCAGTGGACGCGTTTGGCGTTGTCTCCATGATGCTAATCGATCTATAAGGGGCCTCGCCTGTTTCGCCGGCAAGCGGCATGAAGAGCGTAAACTCCACCGTGCCGCCGGGCTGCATGGAGAAACTTCTGTTCACCGACGCCGAAGAATTGACGCCCGCCGAAACAAGGAAGCTGCGTTCTTGCGCGGCTCGGTTGCTGAACCTGAGCGTTATGCTGGGCGTGCCATGGCAGATGCTGTTGGCGCTGTGGACTAGGTATGACCCCTCTATGTCCTTCATGTCGATCTTGTCGAGCCTGAGATTAGTCGCGAAAGGCGTTGAGACGACATTCTCCGAGGTGTCGGGAATAGCTACCGACAGCGCGTTTACACTCGCGGCCAGGGCGGACGCAACGACCGCGAGCGCCAATGTCTTTGCGAATTTCATATGTCTAATTCTCCTTTCGTTCCTTGCCTATAAGTTCTATTGGTGGAAACAACAAAAACAACGTGTAAAAACAACATCCTCTTTCTCGCCGCGAAACCTCGCGGCGTTCTTAAATCGGCGGGCATGTTGCCCGCCGTAAAAGAAGTTGTTTTTATCAGTTGTCAGTGTTGTCTCCATACTAGCTTATCCTCATTTACATTCCCATTCGAAGCGCGGGTGGGGGCTTTCCACCATCTTGTGAAGTCAATTCCGGCCGCGCAGAACAGCAGCACCACGGCGCCGACGCCCATGGCGACGGCGATGGGAACATG
>CAMIVJ010000282.1 GCA_946401765.1 uncultured bacterium
ACGTTCACGCGGTCGAACCAGATCTGCTCGTCAGCGCGCTGCTTCGCGCCTAGAAGAAGGCAGAACGAGTCTGCGTTCTCCGGCACGCGCACGAAGATCTCTCCCTGCCGCCATCCGTCAGATCCCGCTTCGCCGATTGTCGGGAAACAGCCAGGGAGAGACCAGTTCCATGATCCGTTCCGCTTCCAGTAGACGGCCACCGAAGGCTGCGAGCCCTTCGTGTAGAACCGCACCAGATAGACGGCTCCTGGCTTTGTCTTCGGCGAATCGAGAGTGAAGCATCCATTGCCGCTTCCCCTGATGCTGATCGAGGTCGAATCGCCCACGCCGGTTCCGGTGTCGACGCCGAACACGCCCTGAAGCTTCTTGTCGTCCTGCCAGGTGCCAAATGGTCTGGGGACTTTCCCCGCATGGAACTTTTCGGGCGCAAGAGGTTCGTGATAGGCGCACTCGCCGTTTCCCGCCAGATTCACCAGCGTGCCGGCGCGTATTTTCCCCTTCAGTTTCTGTTCCATCCATCCCCGCGGATCGCGCACGTATCCAAGCAGGCTGGAGATTCCGGGAAGAGCCTCCTCCCAGGTCTTGTATGAGCCGCGATCGCCGTTCCACTTTGCATCCGCTACGCCGCGCCATCTGATCCATGCGCACTTCTCCCCGTACACCCACACGGTGTCTTCCGCGCAAGCGACAGCCTGGCGGATGTTCTCCTCGAAGTGTTTGAGGCGAGAGCCGTGCACAGGGCCAAAATACCACGGGCTGTTCGTGGGGTTGATGTAGCTGTCGAGGTAGTGTCCGGACCCCGTGCAGACGTTGAGGAGAAAGCGGTTCCTGTTCTTTACGTCCACAACAGGAAGCATGCCCTGCTTCTGCTGCCATGCCGCCACGTAGAAGTCGCGCCGCGACGCCTCCTGCCTGTAGGCGCGTTCGTCGCCGTCGATCAGCTTCATGGTCTCAGGCAGTCTGTCCAGCATGCCGTTGACGAAAGCCGGCCAGAGGTCGCGCCTGGACTTCAGGAACTGCTGCGTATCCGCAACGCCCGAGAAGTCGTTGTACGAGAGCGAGAGCAGCCAGAAGAAGAGCAGCTTTGCGCGTGGATGCGCCGCGGCCACCGCGTCTATGAACTCTCCGCCACGCCTCCGCGCAAGCCTGCTTGTCGAATCGAAGTCGCCGTCGTCGCTCTGGAAGACGAACTGTTTCGTCGCTGAATAGTCTTCGGGATCGATCAAGAGACCTTCTATCTGCGCCTCATGCGCGATCTGCGCAAGAGTCTTCATGTTCCCGATGGCAAGCGCCCACGCCTTGTCGTCGTTCCATCGAAGGCGCCTGGCGGGCGTCCAGAATGCGCTAAGGTAGCAATGGGAAAGACCAGGCTTGCCGTGCAGTTCCTTTAGAGCGGGAATCTGGTCTGCGAAGGCCTCTCTTGTCCACGGTGGATCGGTCAGGATCGAAGTGAAGGATAGCCTGCGGCCGTCGGGCAGCCGGGCGCGAAGCGAAAGCGATACGCCGTCAAGTCCAGTGTTGGCCAGCTCGTCGGCGTGGCGGGCCACTTCCGCCGGAGAGACGGAGAGGAGGTCCCATCCGTGCCCCACCAGATGCTTGCGCGGCATCTCGGCAAGCGTTAGCGTGGAAAATGCCGCAAGTATAACGGATGCAAGTGGCGTGGCCCTATGACACGCCCTGTGCGCAAGGCGCGTTGCCAGATGTCGGCACATTCTCGCCCTCATGAAACTGTGTTTATTCATGTCATACAGTATATCATAAACTGACGAAGCGTACCAACTTACAGCGCCTTATGGTATAATATTGGCCATGTCGAAATCAACTGACGAAAAGACAGAGCAGATGCGCGCCATGGTCGCGCAGCTGAACGAAGCGGCCGATGCGTACTACAACGGCCGTGGCGAACTTATGACCGACTTCGAGTGGGATGCCTTGTTCGACAAGCTGAAGGCCCTCGAGGATGAGACAGGCGTGGTGCTGGATGAATCGCCCACGCACCGCGTCTCGGCCGATGACGTAGCCGGGCAGAAGGAGTCCCACGAATATCCGGCGCTGTCTCTTGCGAAGACAAAGAAGGTGGCCGACGTCGCAAAATGGTCCGAAGGCCGTCCGATATGGCTTTCGTGGAAGCTTGACGGCCTTACCCTCGTTGTCACCTACGAGAATGGCCGCCTTGCGAAAGTGGTCACGCGTGGTGACGGGCACACCGGCACGAACATCACCCACCTTGCGCCCGGAATCGGCGGCATCCCGCGCACCGTGTCGTGCGGGGGGCATCTGGTGGTGCGTGGCGAGGCGGTGATATCGTATGCAGACTTCGACGCGTTCTGCGCGCAGAGTCAGGAGGAATACGCGAACCCGCGCAACCTCGCAAGCGGATCGCTCACGCTCAAGGACGTTGACGAGCTCAGGCAGAGGCGCCTGCGCTGGATCCCGTTCACGCTCGTCCACGCCGACGAGCCGCTAGCCTCATGGGGCGCGTGCATGGACTATCTTGAGAAGGTGGGTCTGTCATCCGTAGAGCGCGAGCTTGTGCGCGAACCCACCGTGGCGGCTCTTCAGGGCGCAATCGACCGCTGGACCGAGAAGGTGACCTCAAAGGTGAATCCATATCCTGTGGACGGCCTAGTGGTGTGCTATGACGACGTGGCGTATGCGCGCACGGGCAGCGTGACGGGGCATCACGCAACGCGCGCGGGGCTTGCGTTCAAGTGGCAGGACGAAACGGCGGCGACGGAGCTTGAGCGCATTGAATGGTCATGCGCGGTGGCGTCCATATCGCCCGTGGCGGTGTTTCGTCCGGTGCAGCTTGAGGGCACCGTGGTCAAGCGCGCGTCGCTTTGCAACATCTCCGAATGCGAGCGGCTGGGCATAGGCGGCAAGGGCACCGGGATCGAGGTGATCAAGGCGAACAAGATCATACCCAAGGTGGTGAAGGTGACGAAGAAGGTGGGCGCCCTCGAGGTGCCGTCCAGATGCCCGGTGTGCGGCGCGGCAACGGTGGTGGACGGCGGGGCGGACGGCGTCACGAAGCGCCTGCAGTGCACGAACCCCACGTGCGCGGCGCGCGAGCTGCGCAAGTTCATGCGCTTCGTCTCGAAGGACGGCATGGACATCGACGGCCTTGCGGGCGAGACGCTCGCGAAGTTCGTGAACCGCGGCTGGGTGCGCACGTTCGGCGACATCTACCGCCTCGGCGCGCACAGGCGCGAGATCGCCGAGATGGAGGGATTCGGCGAGAGGAGCGCCGAGAAGATCGTGGCCGCGATAGAGGCGGCGCGCACGCGTGGTGCGCCGCAGTTTCTGGTGGCGCTTTCGATTCCGCTGTGCGGGATCGACGTGGCGAAGCGGCTTCTGGGGGCGTACGGGGTGAAGGATCTCTTCGCGAAGGCGCGCGAGTCGGCGCATCCGGCGGATCTGTTCTCGCAGGGCGAGGATGTCTTCGCGGCCATAGACGGAATCGGCCCGGGCAAGTCGTCCGCATTCGTGAGATGGTGCGCGGACGAGAAGAACATGGCGGTCGTCGAGGACGTCCTGTCGCAGGTGACGCTTGACGAATACAAGGCGGCCGCAGGCGGCAGGTGCAACGGCCTAGTGTTCGTGGTCACCGGCGATGTGCACCACTACGCGAACCGCGACGCGCTGAAGGCTTACGTCGAGTCGCAGGGCGGGAAGGTGGCGGGAAGCGTCTCTTCCAAGACAAGCTTCCTCATCAACAACGACGTCACGTCGTCCTCAAGCAAGAACACGAAGGCGAAGGCGCTTGGCGTGCCCATCATATCCGAGGACGAGTTCGTGAGCCGTTTCGGCTCGTGAGCCGGTTGCGTGTTTCCATGAACCGTGATATACTAATGCGCAATTTTTTTGCGAGGTATAAAATGACAGAAGAAGGAAACGGAGTGGTCACCCACCCCGAAATAGAAGAAGACTCCTGCAAGGGATGCGGGCGCTGCGTGGCGGCATGCCCGAGGAAGTGCCTTGCGCTGAAGGCGACGATGAACAGAATGGGCATCAAGCCCGTGGAATACACTGGCGAGGGGTGCATCGGCTGCGCGATGTGCTTCTACAACTGTCCGGAACCGTATGCGATCAAGGTGGTGAAGGCATGACCAAATTCGTGAAGAGCAACGAGGCCGTTGTGATCGGCGCGCTGTACGCCGGATGCGACCTCTACTTCGGCTACCCGATCACTCCGGCGAGCGAGATCGCGCACGGGGCGGCGAAGTGGTTCCCGATGCTTGGCCGCACTTTCGTGCAGGCGGAATGCGAGACGGCGAGCGTGAACATGATGTTCGGCGCCGCCGGCGCGGGCAAGCTCTGCATGACGGCGACGAGCGGCCCGGGATTCTCCCTGATGCAGGAAGGCATCAGCTACCTTGCCGGCGCCGAGCTGCCGGCGGTGATCGTGGACATCAACCGCGCGGGCCCTGGACTCGGCAACGTCTATCCCGAGCAGAGCGACTACACGCCGGCCGTGAAGGGCGGTGGACACGGCAACTACC
>CAMIVJ010000283.1 GCA_946401765.1 uncultured bacterium
TCTGCGTCGAGAAGCGGAAAGTCCACAAGCAGCGTCACGCCGACGATCGTTCCGCCTATCGTGTGCGACGGCGGCGCGCGCAACGGCCCGTCGGCGTCCACCGCCGCGTTCGCCGTGCGTTCTTTCAATGCAGTCCATCGTGCGGCAAGGCCGGTTTCCTCCGCCTTTTCGCGTATGCGCGCAAGCGCCGTTTCGCGTTGCGTTTCGGCGTCCGGCCCTTCACCCCAGATCCTCACAGTCCGTCCATCTGCCATAGTATGGGTAAACCACTTGGCAAAGGGCGCTGCGAAAGATACTGCGGAAATTGACAATACCGCAGCAGACAATGCATATTTTCCTAACCTCATCGTTTCCTCCGCTTTCTCAGAAAAACGCAATCACGACACCCTTGCGGACCTTCTCCCACTGCGCCGTCAGAACCACGCTTTCCCCAGGAAACGTCTCAGGTACGGATTGGCTCCATCCCGTAAACGTGAATCCTTTCTTCACGGGGTTTGGGGGTGCCGACAAAGACGCGCCAGGCAGTCCCTTCACAGCCACGATGGTCGTCCCGTCAGAATCGTTGAACGTCACCGTCACCTTCGCGGTGCGCGTTGCGGTCGTCATCGCCGATGCAACGGTCGCCGAATAGCCGTAGTCGTCGTCCTCGAACGCATATGTCCCGTTCGGCAGCCAAAGATGGAGTAACTTGCTCGAATTGGAGCGAAGCGTCGTCTGCCCGTAGGAACCCAGACCACTGAACGTGTAGTCCGTGTTCGCGGAGGGGGTGGTGACCGCCACGCGATAGACGCGCGTGCCGTCCGAGTTCTTTGCCGTGGCGTCTATTTTCCCGTTGGTGGCAATGGTGTTGCCGCCCATGATGACGAACGATCCCGATGAACCGCTCGCACCTTTCCCGATGTCGGACTCGTAGGAGGAATCCGCACGTCCGGCGGTCGCCCACACCGTGCCGCCATAGTTGTAGAACGCGCCGCCGGCGCCGCCGTTGCCGCCGCCTATGCCCGCGCCGCGTTCGCCACCGGTGGCCGTCACGACCCCGCCATAGATTTTGATTGTGCCGCCGGCGCCGCCGTTGCCGCCACCGATGCCCGCGCTGCGCGTGGTGCTCTTGGCCATCACGGAGCCGCCGCGGATCGTGATTGTGCCGCCGGCGCCCTTGTAGCCGCCGCCTATGCCTGCACCTCCATCGGTTGAACCCGATCCGCCGCCGGTCGCGGTGACCGTGCCGCCATGGATGGTGATCGTGCCACCGGCTCCGTTGTTGCCGCCGCCGATGCCCGCGCCGGTCGCCGAACCTGTCGCCTTTACCGTACCGCCGTAGATGTTGACTGTGCCGCCTGACCCCGACGCGCCGCCGATACCCGCGCCATACGTGCCTCCCTTCGCAACCACCGTGCCTCCGTAGATGTTCACCGTCCCGCCTTCCGTGTTGTAGCTGCCGATCCCGGCGCTGTATGTTCCGGAACTGGCGGAAATTGCTCCGCCCCAGATATTGATCGTACCGCACTTCCCCGCGCAATATTGTCCGCCGATTGCCAGATTGCGCGTTCCTGTTGCAGTAACAATCAGTTTTGCATCGTCCGTGATGTTCGTGATGTTGAGTGTCGATGTGGACGGAACGGAGATTCCGGTCTGCTTTGTGCCGGAAAGCGTGATAGTATTTTCGCCGGAGAGCTTGAGCGTGACCGTCTTTCCGGGAAAGACGCTGATTGCATTGGTTGTCCCAGTCGAAAGTGGAAATGACACGTTGTCGAATGTGATCGTGCAGTTCTCTTTGACGATTAACCGGTTGGACGTAGTGCCCGTTCCTGAAATCGTATAGTTTGCGCCGGAGAGGTTGACCGCCCCCGAATACGAGGTGCCGTTGATGGTGATGTCGGCTTTTGCGGGCGGCGCGGCGAAGAGCGCTGCCGCGAGGAGCGCGGCGGAGAACAAATGTGAAGGTGAGAGGATTCCTGAATGCATTTTCATTTTGTTTACGGCGGCATGGTGTCCCACCGCACCGCTTTTATTGCTGTATTCTTACTTCTCTTCGAGCTATTAGCATTGTCTAACTTTGGGTTCCAAAAGGAAGCGGCGGTTGCCCGCCGCTTCCCGAGCCCAATTTACGCCTTGAGCGTCTCGACCCAGGCAGCGATCTTGGAATCTGTCTGGTCGGCCTCGTTCGTGTCGTCGAGCTTCAGCACCTCGCCCACGAGCGTCGCGCCGGCGTCCTTTGCCGCGGTGGCGAGCGTCTCGGCCGCCACGCAGAAGGAATCCGCGAAGCCGACGGAATCGCCCAGACCGAAGGTCGCGACCTTCTTGCCGGCGAAGTTCGCCTTGACGCCGTCGAGCTGCGCGGCCCAGTCGTCCTGCAGGTCGCCGACGCCCCACGTGGAGGAGCCGAGCACGAGCAGTTCGGCGTCGAATGCCGCCGCGTCGCCCGCGTTGATGTTGAACGCCTGCGCATCCAGCGCCTTGGCGATCTTTTCCGCGACAGCCTCGGTCATGCCGGTGGTGCTGCCATAGATTACGTGTATTTTGTCCATGTTTGTTTTCCTTTGCTTAACTTGCCTTTCTGGCAGAGATCGCGTTGATGAATTCTTCGACTCCGCGCGAGCGGTCGAGCACTTGGGCGGCGTTGGCTTCCGCGTTGGCGTAGAGCCGCATGCGGCGAAGCGATTCGTCCGCGCCGCCGTACACGCGCCACGCCCCATGGTGGACAGGAGTCGCGGGAATCCTTTGCATGAAGCCAGCTACATCCTTGAGCGGATAGCCGATAAACACGCCCACCTCGTGCGGAAGTTCGCACTCGGCCGCCCGGTCCACGAGGTGCGCAAGCATCCTCTGAAGCAACACGGCTTCCCCTCCCTGCGAAGTGTCCGCAGGATATCCCATCCGTGCCAGCCATCTGGCGTTGCGAGCCTCGGTAAGTGTGGCGGCGAGCGCGTGGGGATTGTAGAAGAGCACGAGAGAGCTGTCCTCCTGCACGTTCAGCTCCACGTAGTCCAGGCCAAGGATGCAGTATATGTCGCTGCGGTACAGACACACGCGAAGTCCTTCCGCGTTCACGCCGGAATAGCAGTGCCTGACGCGCAGCAGCTCGGCGGGCTTGATACCCTGCCGCACGGCCGCCGTCTTCACCAGCAGGAACTTCAGCAATTCCTTCCGGTGCGACTCGTCGATTCTGTTCGTTTCTTCTCTCATGTACCTGATGCGCCTCAAGAAGTTAGCGAAGTATAACATAATCCCCACGCACAGTCAATAGCCTAGGCTAACTTTCGTGAATCTTATTTTTGCGCAACCGCGTTCCTTAGAATCTATGGCATTGAGCGATCGCAAGAAGGGCCCGGTAGCGGCCGTTTCTGGCGACGAGCTCATCGTGCGACCCTGATTCGACGATGCGTCCGTCTTCAAGGTAACAGATCATCGTCGCGTGGCGGATGGTTGTGAGTCGGTGCGCGATGATAATCGTGGTGCGTCCGCGCGAGAGGCGGGCGAGCGCATCTTGAACGGCGGCCTCGGCGAACGTATCGAGGGAGCTCGTCGCCTCGTCAAGAATAAGAATTGGGGGATTCTTGAGGAACACGCGGGCGATCGCGATACGCTGCGCCTGGCCGCCGGAAAGCCGAACGCCGCGCTCTCCAACGGGTGTGCCGAGCCCCTGCGGCAGTCCTTTCACGAAATCGTCGAGGTTGGCGTCTTTGAGGGCAGCGAGAAGTTTCACGTCGTCAGCCGCGGCGTCGCCCAGCAGCAGGTTCTCGCGGATTGAACCGTCGAAGAGGAACGGCCGCTGCGCAACCATGCCGATCGCGGAGCGGAGCGCACGTTTGGGAAGCGTGGCAGTATCGTGTCCGTCGAGCAGGATGCATCCTTCGGTAGGATCGGAGAATCGCGGTCTGAGCGCGGCGATCGTGCTCTTGCCGCCACCGGACGGCCCCACGAACGCACACACGCTTCCGGATGGTATCACAAGCGACGGGATGTCCAGCACGTCCTTCTCCGTGCCCGGGTAGCGGAAGCGGACATTTTGGAATTCGATGCGGCCCGAAGGCGTAAGACACGGAGCAGGAGAGGCTTGAGGAATGTAGCCAGTGTTGCCATTACCACTTTCCAATTGGATATTGGCAACATTGGCATTGGCAACATTTACACATTGGCAACATTCCACATCCTCCTCGGGTGCTTCCTTCAGCACTTCAAGATAACGGCGGACGCCCACGATGCCCTGCTGGAACATGTCGAGAAAATTGACGACCCGCATCATCGGCATCGTCACGTATCGCGAATACATGTAGAATGCGAACACCTGGCCGAACGTGGCCGATCCGTGCGCCACCATCCACGCGCCGAGCGCGATGTACAGGAGCGAATATCCCTCCAGCATGAGCTGCGTACCGGAATTGAGCGGCGCGTAGAGCGAGCTCATCCGCTCGAACGAGAGGCGGAAGCGGTCGTTGACATGCCGGAACGCCCGACGCTCACGGTCCTCGCACGTGAAGCTCTTCACCTCGCGGAT
>CAMIVJ010000284.1 GCA_946401765.1 uncultured bacterium
CTCTCGGCTACCACCGTGGTGTTCCAACTCGGTTGGTGCGACTCGCCTTCCGGCTTGTCGTCTCCTGATGTCTTGACGGCAGATAGTGTATCACAACCCTTCGCCGCCTGTCAATGGGGCGATGCGATTTTTCCTCATTTTTCACATTCGATCATTGCTGCATTCGCGGCCTTGATCCCGTTAGATGATGATATGCGGAACAAGCGGGACGGGCAAGACCAGCGCCAGTCTCGCCGACCTCGCCAGTCACGCTCGTCATCCGAAACCTCCTTCTTCCTTGTCACCATTGCCACAAACACAAATTTATATTTACACTTATGACAGTTGTGACACTTGATATTTGTGACATTTACAATGAGGGGACTGTCCCCGTGGATGTTCTCGGCGGCTATGTGGTATAGCAACTATGTCACGCAACAATGTTGTAAGCAGTGATGTATACGTGGCTACGCCAGAAAGCCTCTTCGCCAATGTTCTTGCTGCGTTCCGCCTTCTCGTTCATAGCATATCGTAAGTCATGTGAGATGAACTCCTCGTTCTTGTCTTTTTCAGACCAGATTTCGTCACGGTAGTCCTGATGGTAGGCCTCCAGCTGCTCGGTGACTTCCTTGTATACCGCGTCTCTAAACTCTGCTTCGGTCATTGCATCTTGGCCTCCTGCGTCTCGGCCTCTGCGGCGCGCTTGAGGAAATACTTCTTCTGCAACGGGTGGTGGCAGTCGTTCTTAATGAATTCGTCCACCCCGCGCTGGAACTTCTCGATTTGTGCCTTCACGCCTCACTCCTTTGTTCGCCAGTAGCCAAACCTCTTGCCAATCTGTCCCTGCATATGCTTGCGTACAATCGCAAGGCCAAGCGCCTCTGCATGATATGCATTGCGGAGAACATACGTCCAAGCTTCGTCATCCATTGTTGTATAGATTCTGTCCCGCTCCGCATCCGCATTAAGGGCGGTCATGTCGCATTCCCCGTCTCCCGATGCAATACCCTTAACGGACATAGCCCACATGAGACGATAGTAGTCCTTGGCCAGAGGCGGAGCGTCGTCAAAACAGCACTTCCACTCAGGGCGCCTGAGGAAAACTTCCTCTCCCTTGTCTTCAAGTGTTTTTAGTGCTTCGGTCATTGCCGTCACTCTTTCTTTTGTTGTCGATGCTTATTCTTACGCTCCACTTTATTCCGGTTTCTGCGTGAAGTTTCTTCCGTCTATCCAGTATTTCTATGATGGTGCGTAAATCCTTACCGGTTATGGTGATTCCGAACAAAGGTTGCCCGCATCCGACCCCATAGTGGGGATGGTAACGGTAAGTCATATTCTCGACGTCCACCCAGAGCCAAGGGCCAACGCGATGCAATGTGTCATCCGGATAAAGATTGGAGAACCCGTGCTCTTCAAGGTATTTGACTATCCAGGAATCCTGATGGTTCTCGTATATTGCAGCATCTTCAACGCAAAATCGCAACTCAGACATAACCTTTTCTCCTTGTCAATCTTCATCAAGAGAGGAACTATCCCTCGCAAACGCGAAGCCGCCCATCCTGAGATCAAGACGAGCGGCATTCTGGAACATGTTTCCCTTTCGGGCACATCGCCTCTTCGGCTACCACCGTGGTGTTCCAACTCGGTTGGTGCGACCAGCCTTGCGGCCAATCGTCTCCTGATGTCTTGACGGCAAATAGTATATCACTCCCCTTCGCCGCCTGTCAATTGGGCTTGGGCAAATTACGCTGCGGCGGTTCGGGTTTGGGCAGCACGCCGAGCGCCACGAGGTCGGCCTCCTTCCACGTGCCGTTCACGCTCACCTCAAGAAGGCCGAGGTCTCTCTGCAGGGCGAGCTCCTGATTCTTGTAGTTGATCATCGCGGAGTAGAGCGAGTTCTTCGCCTGCACAAGCGAATCCTGCGCCTCGAGCATGACCGTCATGTCGGCGCGGCCGGCCTGCAGAAGTATCTCCTGGTTCCGCACGCGGCGCTCGGCGAGGTTCATGGCCATGTACTGGATCTGGAGATTGTCCTTGGTCTGACTCATCGAGCGCATGTCGGCGCGGATGGTGTTCTTGAGAGAGTCCTCCTCCTGCTGGTATTCCCGCACGGCCGCCTCCACCGCGATGAGGGCGTTTCTGTAGGCGTTGCGCTCGCGGCGGCGTTCGACGGGGAGGTCCACTGTGAGAAGCGGATTCGTGGACCATTCGCGCGGGTGAATGCGCCCGTGCGACGTGCCGGACCTGCGCATTCCGGGCGATGCGGGATCGGCCACGTTAGAGATGGAGGCGCCCAACGTGACCTCGGCGCGCAGCGCGTCCTCTGCGATCAGCAGCTTGCGCTGCGCGTCCTCAACCCTGTCGCGGCATGAGACGAAGTCGAGCCTGTTCGAGAAGGCGATGTCTATCGCCCTGTCGGTGCGTGCCTTTAGGTCCCCGCCGTCCACCGAATCGGGCTCGTCCAGCACTATCTTGCCATCATCGTCGTCGTCGCCCATGTCGTATTCGCCTGCCTCGAGCTTCGCGACCCTGCCCACGTAGCGCTCGAGCTCCACAAGGTCGTCCTCGCGCGGCTCGATCCTCGCGTCGGGCGGCAGGCCGAGCGTCATCTTGAAGGAGTCCTTCGTGGTCTCGTAGCTCTGGCACGACGCTATCCAGCTTGCCTTCGAGGCGAGTTCGCTCTGGTGCGCCTGCTCGAACTGCGACTGCGACATGCGGCTCGCCTCGGCCATCCTGTACGAGCGGCGCGTGGAGCGTATCACGCGGCGGAACGCCTCGTCCTGGTTCTGCTGGCGGCGCTTCGCCAGAACGAGCGCGAGGTATGCGGACTCTATCTGGCAGATGAACGTGCGCTTGTACTGCTCGAACGCGCGCACCTCGTAGATGAACGAGCGCTGCGCCTGCGTGAGGGATTCGCTGTTCACGAGCTCCCCAGAGCCGCGCAGCAGCGGAATCGACACGCTAAGGTCGGCCGACGATCCCCACGCCGTCTTCGTGTCGCCCGTGAGCATTCCCGCGATGTTGGCCATTATTGACCCCGTTAGCCGCGCGCCGTTCCTGAACCTGCGGCTCACGCCGAAGGTTGCGCTCTCGTTGTGGCTAACGGAGTGGTTCTCAAGCGCGTCACGCTCATTTTCGTCGCGGCTTACGTTCATGGAAGAGCGCAGGCTTCCCGAGAAGATGTTTCTGAAGATGTCGTCCTCAAGGTCCATCCCCAGCGCCGAGCGGAAGAGCGCCTCCTTGCGCGACTTGTATTCGCGGCTGTTGAACGCAGCGATCCTGACGGCGTCGACGAGCCCTATCTCGAGCGCGTTCGTGCCGCCGTGCCACACGGATGCGGCCGCGTCTTCGCCGCCTGGCAGCATCCGCTCGTCGACGCGCCAGTAGAGGTTCGTGGGGATGTCGCGTATGCCGAACGAGGCGGGGTCCTTCACAAGCAGCTTCTGGTCGATCATCAGCCGCCTGCGCAGCGTCTCTGCAGGCGTCTCCACCTCGATCGGCTCGGTGCGGCCAACGGCGGCGCGCTGGCCCTCGGCGAGATACGCCGCGGCCGTCTCGTCCGCCTCCTTGCGGTAGTCCTGCGCGCTGCGACACCCCTGCAGCGCCGCAGCAAGAAGGCACGTGAAAACAACCAGCCTAGGCAAGGCGCGCGCATTCCCGCGCGCCTTGCCCTCGGCGTCCCCATGCATGTCTGGACATGTCAAGTTCAGTCCTCACTTCGTTGGCATAGTGAAATTGTAGCAAATCCCATCAGCCAACGCAAGATGCAGGAGCGCAAAACGACTTTGCCCGAAACGGCAGATGCCGCGTCAGCCGCGCTTGCGGATCTCCTTTATGATCGGCGCCACGGCGAACTGCTGGCGCTCGAAGCAGGAGTACAGCTTCTGGTCGGCGGGATTGACGAATGCGTGCTTCACGGGATCCCACTTTATCTCGTAGCCGACATTGTTCATCGCAAGATAGCCGAGGATGCAGGAAATTGTGGAGACATTCGCCTCCTCCACGGTGATGTGGGTGTCCTTGCGCTCGCGCATTCCCACGAACCACACGCGGTGGTGATTCTTGAAGGGGTTGCGCACGGCGCGCTTCTCGGGCTCGCCCGCGATGATCTCCTTCTTGTTCGCCTCAAGAGCGCGCCAGAAGTCGGCCTTGGCCTTGTAGGCGGTATCGACGCGGCTCGGCTCGGCGACCGCAGCCGTGCCGCGGCTCGTCCATATCCAGTCGCCGTTCGCGCCAGTGAAGCGCACGCCCCATCCTGCGCCCGAGCCTAGCCCCTTCGGAAGACCGGAGAACGCTCTTGAGGCGCACGTCATCTCAACGCCATTCGCGTACTTGTAGGTGATCAGATACTCGTGGTGGACGTTGAAGAGACGCCCGGTAAGGAACGTCGCCTTCTCAGCCTTCACCGAGACAGGCCCGGCGTTGCCCATGGCCCATTGCGCGATGTCGATATGGTGCGAACCCCAGCCGCCGATGTTGCCGGTGCAGTAGTCCTGGATCTGAAGCCAT
>CAMIVJ010000285.1 GCA_946401765.1 uncultured bacterium
CCAGTACAACGCGCTCGTCTGCGGCGAGATGACGGGCGACGCGACGGTGAACGCGCTGGGACGCTTTGACTTCCGCAATACCGTCAATGGGGCGTACTTCAACATGAACGGATACGTCCTTACGAAGAAGGGCGGCAGCGAGTTTCTGCTGACTTCCGTGCCCGTATATGCCGGCGGTGACAGCGCCAAGATGCGCGTGGAGGAGGGTACGCTTGGCGTGGAGGTGGCCACAACGCTAAACGGCAACGGCTCCTTCGAACTTTTCAACGGCTCGACATTCTCGTTCTACAATCTCAACGGCGCGATCACGTGGCCGTTCTACGTCGACGCGACGGGTGGACGCTTCCTCTACCGCGCAGGCAACACCACGCAGAACCTCGTTACGGGGCAGATCAATCTCGATGTCGGCACGTTAAAGGTAGGAGCCGGCAATGGCGTCACCAGCGTGCTGCCTGCGAAGATCACAGGCACCGGCAGGCTCATGAGCGCAGACGGCGACGATTCCGGAATCGTGCGCATCTCGAACACGGAGAACGACTACACGGGCGGCACCGAGGCGAACAAGGGAACGATTCTTTTCGAGACCGCCGCAGCGCTGCCCGGCTACAATCAGCCTGGCACCGTCACTGTGTCCGGAACGGGCAAGCTCGGCGTGAAGCTTGGCGAAGGCGGATGGACAGAGGCCGAGGTGGCCGATCTTCTCGCCAACGCCACGGCCCCTGATGACGGGAAGGGCTCCATCACAATCGACACGAACGGCATCGACGCCGAGTCTGGCGAAGGCGACGTTGTGAAGGCCATCGGCATCGGCAAGACCGGAGAAGGCACATTCATAGACAAGATGGCCTATCTGGCTGGCGGCGGAATCTACGCGGACCAGGGCACGCTCGTCATCTCCAACAACTCTGAGAACACGATGAGCGGACTGCAGGTCATCAAGAGCGGGCGCGTGGAGATCTACGATTCCAAGATCGACTTCGGAAACAACAACCTCAACATCGGCAATGTGCGCAGCGACGGCAACATTCCTTCCGTTCTCGTAGGCAAGGGCGCGCTGATCAAGTCGTACATGGCTCCGGCCCAGAACGGATCTCCCGCCCTCAGTATTGGCAGCACTGATGTAGGCGGCGGCATTCTCGAGGTGCAGGACGGTGGCATCGTCTCGAACAAGCTCTTCATGTGCAACAACCAGTTCAGCCAGAGCGCGGTGCTGCAGAGCGGCGGCGAAATCGTCAACTGGGGCGGACACTCCAGCGACACGGTGCTCGCGAATGCGCAGTACACCTGGGGCTACTGGGAGGTCGCGGGCACAGGTTCCACGGCGTTCATGGGCTACTCGCAGCTCGCAAAGCACCCCAATGGCTATTCGACGCTCGCAATCAGGGACGAAGGCTCCGTGCTTGTCACCAATGCGCTCTACGGCGCGCTCGTGATGAGCCGCGGCGGACACGGCGCGATCGACCAGAGCGGCGGAACGTTCGAGACGGTTGGCGGATTCGACATGGGCGAGGCCAACGACTGGGACGGCAAGAACGGCACTGCCGTCTATGAGATGCGCGGCGGCTCGGCCAACATCGGCGCGGGCGTGCGCGTGGCGGACCGCGCCGACTTCATCGGTCAGGTCAATTTCATTGGCGGCGAGTTGGCGGCAAATTCGCTCTACAAGGGCAACAAGGAGAACGCCAAGGCGTACGCGACGTTCAACGGCGGTACGTTCAAGGCGAAGCAGGCCGGCGCCAAGCTCTTCGGCGACGCCGCCGAAAGCAAGCTCGACGGCGTGTATGTGTACGAAAAGGGCGCTCAGTTCGACACCGCCGGCAACTCAGTCTCGCTCGGGCAGACGCTCCGTGCGCCTACGGGACTTGGCGTGAAGGCAATCCGCTGGACTCATGCCGACGCACAGAATCTCGCCTGGAAGGGCTCCGAGCTGATGGGGCCGCCAATGGTGGTGATCGAGGGCGACGGTGCCGGCGCGACGGCGGTGGTGGATTTCGACACCGCGACGCGCAAGGTAAAGGGAATCATAGTGACGAGCCCGGGCTGGGGATACACGGAGAAGCCGACCGTCAAGCTGATCGGCGGCGGTCTCAAGATCGACAACAACACGCAGTTCTACGAGATCGCCGCCACGGCGATCACAATGGGCGAAAGTTCTTCCGGCCCGATCGTCAAGAAGGGCGAGGGCACGCTCACGCTCGAGGGGAACAACGCGGTCGCCGGTGCGGAGGTGCGCGGCGGCGAGTTGTCGATCCCAGCAGGATCCTCGATACAGCCCGGTCCGCTCACTCTTGCCGGCGGAGCTTTCTGCGCGCCAGCCTACACCGCTACGGAGCTCGTCGTAAACGGCGAGGCGGATGACGTCTCGACGCTCGACACGGTGCTCACCATCGGCGGAAGTCGTCCTGAGGCGAGGAGCCCTGGCCTCTACACGACTTTCAAGAACGGAGACTACGACACGGCGCTCACCGCAACGGCGGAGAATGCCGTGGGAACCGTATGCGAGCTTGAATATGTCGATACCGTGGCAACCGAGGGGGTCGAGGTGTTCCCCGGATTCGTGAACACGAGCCTCGGCTGCGCGTACGACGGCTACATCTGGAACCGCACTGACGAGACGGCTACATGGACGTTCGCCGAGTTCTTCGACGACAATGTGTACCTGACCATCGACGACACGGTCGTTCTGAACAACACGCAGTGGGATGCCGCCACGCTCAGCACCGTGGAAGTGCAGCCCGGCGCGCATAGATTCCACCTCGTCGTATATCAGGGCGGCGGCGGTTCGGGACCGTCCGGCAGCACGCTCGAGGGGAACGCCTGGATCAAGGGCAGCGGCTTCGGCGTGTGCGTGGACTTCCAGGGACGTGGGGAGGCTAACATAGAGTACTTCCAGAAGCTGGCCGATCCGGGCGACGGTTCGCTCTTCACGCTTCACGAAGACGAGCCGATCGTGCAGGACTTCGCGCCGGAGGCGGTTGTGCATGTTAATGGCGGCACGCTCAAGATCGCGAGTTCTCAGATTGGCCTTGCCGGCGGCTTCGTCGCGAACGGAACGTACAGGAATGCTGCTTGCCCGCGGACAGGTGTCTATCCCAACCTCAACTACGCCAACGACAAGTACGGCGAAACGGATGAACTGTATGGACACACTAACAGCAACATCGACTACGTGTTCGAAGGCTACATCTGGAACCACGGCGAAAACGACGTGGTCTGGACGTTCGTGGAGAACTTCGACGACAACGTCTATCTCACGATCGACGGCGTCGCGGTGCTGGACAACGGCGTCTGGAGTGAGCCGACAAAGGCGAACGTCACGCTTGCTCCTGGCCCGCATTCGATTCGCATCGGTCTCCACCAGGGCTCTGGCGGATCGGGGCCGTCCGGACAAGGCTGGCTCAATGTCAACATCGGCATAGGCGTCGACTTCCAGGGACGTGATGCGGAGGAGCCATCGAACTATGTTCCGCTGACCGCAACGGCCCATGGAGGCGAGCTGCCGCTTCTCACCACGGGCTCGAGGCTGCCTAACGCCCAGGCAATTCCCTCAAGCGTCTCGCTCGCCATTTCCAATGACGCGAAGATCGACCTTGATGGCGGCACTCTCGCTGTTTCCGGCGGGCTCTACTCCGCTCAGAGCGCGGTGATGAACGGCAAGCTCTCCGTTTCAGGCGACTGGACTATGGATTTCGCGGACGTCGTTGCGGGCAATTCGCTGACGGCGGACAAACTCGACCTCTCGGGCGCTCACATCGTCTTTACAGGCGACGCCTCCCTGCTTGACAAGTCAAAGCGCTATTATGTCATTGCGGATTCCGCCGATCAGATCACAGGCCAGCCTCCGTCCTTTGAAGGCACGCCCAAGCGCTGGCAGGTCAAGGTGCGCGACGACAAGCTGCTTCTTTTGCCGCCGCCAAAAGCTCTTGTGCTGATCTTCAAGTAGCGCCTACACAGTAGAGGATATTCCATGAGAAAAGTTGTTCTTTCAACGCTGGCCGCTGCGGCGTTGGCGTTTGATGCTTTGCCTGATTCCAACATCGCCTATCGTCGCGCGGTCTATCAGTCAAGCGCGGCCGACTTCACGCACGTTGGCCACCTGGTGACGGACGGGGTGAAGTCGCCAGAACCGCTGCAGCTCACGGAGACGCGCGTGGAGCTGCCCGGGAAGAGTCCAGACAACGAGCGGGCAAAGTGCGCCACGGACGGGCGCGCGGACACGAAGTGGGTTGTGTTCGCTCCATCCTGCTGGATAGAAGTCGTCCTCCCCTCGCCTGCGAAGGCCACGAGCTACTCGGTGACGACGGCCAACGACGAAAGCCGCCGCGACCCGAAGGTGTGGCGCGTCCTTGGATCCGTAGATGGAAAGGACTACGTCGAGCTCGCCAGCATGGACGATCCCAAATTCCACCGTCGCCACGAGCGGAAGACATGGAAGATCGATCGGCCCGGAAACTACCGTTTCTACCGCTTCGCGATCGATTCGAA
>CAMIVJ010000286.1 GCA_946401765.1 uncultured bacterium
GGCGGCGGCGTCCGCAAACCGAATGAACTGGGCGAGCTGTGCGTTTTGGTCGATTGAAATGCTCATGGCGAGTGAAGGGTGAAGTGACTTGAGTGACCACTCATTATACACGAACGGGGGCGGGATCAGGGCGCCTACGCGTTGAGGATGTCGAAGGAGGCCGCGACGGCGAGGTTCGGGCGGACGGCGTCGGGGATGCGTTCGTAGGCGCCGCGGAGGCGGCGGGGCTCGGGCGGGTTGCGGTTGTAGAACGCCTCGGCCTCGGCCGTGTCGGCGTGCGCCAGGTCCACCTCCGCGATGCGCCGCCGCTCTTCCGGGGAGATCGAGCAGCGGAACGACCCCTTCACCGTGGCTCCGGGGGCGAACTCGTGCGTCTCGCCGCCGACGAGCAGCGCGGCGGGGTGCATCTCCAGCTCGCAGTCCACGTTGATGACGCCGACCCGGTTCACTTCAAGCCGGAAGACCGGCCGCGCGTCGCCGGCGCCGACGTAGGAGAAGGCCGCCTCCCTTCCCTCCGGGTCGAGGGCGACGGGCGGCGCCTGGACGGCGGCGAGGGCCGATTCGTGCGTGAGGAGCGACATCAGGACGGCGACCTGGTTGCGCTCGCCGGCGGCGAGCGTTCCCCACGCGGCGTCGGGCCGGCCCGTGACGAACCGGGCGAGCTCGTCGCGCGCCGTGGCGGGGTCGTTCGAGAGGAGGCGCCCGCCGGGCAGCTCGACGCGGAGCCCGGCCTGCCGCGCCTGCGCGAACGGGGTGCCGGCCAGGTCGTCGGAGGCGACGAGGCTCTTCGCGCCGCGGACCGCGCCGTAGCCGAGCGCGTGCGACACCGACCGGGCGATGGTGCTGCTCACGAGCGTGTCGGGGTCGAAGGGCTCCGGGCCGATGAACCGGCCGTAGACGTCGCGCAGGGCGCGCGAGGCGGGCGAGCGGCCGGCGCCGGCGGCATGGAGCAGGACCTCGTCGCGCAATTCCCGGACGGTCTCGCGGGCGCTGCGGAGCAGGTCGCCCACGATGTCCGCCGCGCGCATGCGGCCGTAGTCGGGATTCCCGTGCGGGAACGGGATCTGCGCGTCCGGGTCCGGGACGCCGAGCGAGCGGCCGAGCAGCTGGAAGGCGAACTGCATGGTCTGCTGGGCCCCGATGGCGTGGCGGGACGCGGTGTTCTTGATGCCGTTGGTCGTTCCCGCCGGGAACTCGATCTGGTTCTGGTCGGACACGTCCTGGTAGAGCGCGTTGAGCGCGGAGGCGTTCGCGCTCTCCAGCGCGGCGCGCACGGAGCGGCGCTGGGCCGGCGAGAGGCGGCCCACGACAAGTTCCAGCAGGAACCACTGGCAGGCGCGGGTTTCGTCGGCGCCGTCGAGCAGCTTCCGGCCGGGTCCGTCGCGGAGGATCCGGGTGATGGCGCGATTGAGCGGGGCCAGCGCCAGGTGGATGTCCGTCGCCTTGGAGCGGGCGCGGAGGGAGGCGAGCGCCTCGAGAGGAAGGGCGCGGGCGGAATCGACGAGATGGCGCAGGAATCCGGCGGGGATCCGGCGGGTCTCGAGTCCCTTGAGGAGCGTCATGCCGGCGGCGAGGAGGGCCGGGTCGTCCTTGGCGATTTCGCGCAGCTCCGCCAGATCGGCCTGGACGCGGAGGACGGTCTCGGCGACGGCGGTCGGGGTGCGGAGCTCGCCGTTGCCGGCCCTCGTGGCGCGGGCGATGCCGGCCGTGACGACGGCGAGCAGGTCGGCGTCTTTGCGGGATTCGATCATGGCGGTCGCGACGAGGAGCTTCTCCTCGAGCCGCAGCGGGCGCGGCTCCTGGCCGGGGCGCGGGGCGGCGAGCCGGGCGATGGCGGCGTCGTAGGAGCGGCGGAAGTCGCTCTGCGGGTCGAGGAGGATGTCCTCGGCCTCGCGCAGCGAGTTGCCGTCGACCTCCTGGAGCATCACGCTGATGCGGTGCAGTTCCGGGAGCTCCTCGGGCCGGCGCCCGGCGGCGAGGGCGCGGCGCGAGGCGGAGGAGTTCGGGCTGGCGAAGCCGCCGCCGCCGGTCATTTCGTCGAGGAACTCGGCGAGGGCGCGCTCGGTCTCGCGCATCGCGCCCTCGGAAAAGTCGAGGCCATCGGCGAAGTCGGCGAGGCGTGCGCGGTCCGCCTCGGGCAGCCCGCCACCGTATTTCTCGAGCAGGGCGGACTGGCGCGCGGCCTCCTCCGGCGCGCGCCCGGCGAAGCCGACGCCGCCGTGCTGGCGCAGGATGGGCGCGGCCATCTCGCGCAGGGCGCTGAGGGAGACATTGCCGGGCAGCGCGCGCAGGGCGGCGGCGAGCGCGGCGCCGGCCGGGTGGGCGGGGCGCAGGATCCCGAGCTTGGCGGGGAGCGGCAGCTGCCCGAGCCCGGCGTCCTCGAACGCGTCGAGGAGCGCCCGGAGGTGCATGCCGGGGAGCCGGAGGGTGCCGAGCCCGTCCGCGATGAACGACGCGGGGGCGCCGGTCTGGTCCATGACGCTCCGATACGAGATCAAGACGTAGGCGGGGTCTCTCGGATTGCGGGAATTGTCGGAGGCCACGTCGGGGCGCGCGAGGAAGGCGGCCATCTTTTCGAAAAGCCCCTCCCTGGAATGGAGCGCGGCCCTGTAGATGACGGCGCCGTGCGTCCCCTGCTCGTCTCCGCCGACTTCCGCGTCGGGCGGGAAGAGTCCGCGCAGGACGGGGGCGACCTTCTCGCCGAGCGTGCGCATCGCCAGATAGACCAGGTCCTTCGGGGCATTGGGCCGGAGCGCGTCGTCGAGCGCGTCGATCTCGGCCGCCAGCGCCTTGTGCGTCGCCTCGATCGTCGCCGGCACGTCGAGCTTGTCGACGCGGACGATGGTGAAGAGGTGCTCCTTGAGGGCGTCCTTGAACGCCTGGGGAATCTGCAGCGCGTCGACGGACCGGATGGACTCGGCGCGGCCGCGCGCGAACCGCTCGGCCATTTCGCGGAAGGCGGCCTCGATCGCGGCGTCGTCCGCCGCCGGGCGCTGCCCCGCCAGCAGCTCGTCGGCCAGGTCGTCCGCCTTGCGCAAGACGTGCAGGGTGTCGATGGCGTCCCCCGCGAAGGCGGCGCTCGGCAGCCCCAACCCCCGGGCGAGGACGTCCTTGTAGACCGCGACGGCCTTGTTCTTGCAGCGTTCGATGGCGGCGTTGCGCCGCGCGTCGGACTCGATCTCGGCGCGGTGCTCGGCGAGGATCGCGGCCGTCTCTGCGGCGGAGCGCGAGGCGAGCAGGCGCTCGCGAAGCTGCGGGCGGGACTTTGCGATGGCGTTGAAGAGCGCCAGCCCCGTCCCCTCCGGGACGTTCAGCCCGGCAACGGCCTGCTCGATCTGCGAGATGGCGCAGCGCTCGGCCGCGCACCGCTCGACGGCGGCGAGGAGCGCGTCGCGGATGCCGGCGGCCGTGACGGGCGGCGCGGCGGGGTCGTCCTTCGGCACGAGCGCCTTGGCGGCCCCCGAGCCGGTGAACGTGGAATGCTTGGCCCACGAGGGCACTTCGTCCGGGCCGAACATCGCGCGCACGTGGCCGACGATTCCGTCGAGCAGCGGCCGGAACTCGTGCGGCAGGCGGTCGAGATCGCGCCCGTCGAGCGCGGTCCAGACGGCCAGGTTCCACTCCTGCGAGCTCGTGGCGGGGATGTGGACCTGCAGGTGGTCCGGAACCTTCGCTCCCTCGCCGGCGGACTGCGCCTCGAGCATCTGCATCACCGGGTGTGCGCGCAGGTCGTCGCCGCGCACGGCGCCGTCCAGCTCCGCGAGCGACAGCGCGAAGGCGACCGCCTGGGCCTCCGTGATGCGGTTGACGCGCGCGAGCGTGTCGCCGTCGGCGATCCCCGCCTGCTGGAGCATCCACACCGCCGCCGTGCGCGTCCTGCGGCCGGGCTCCGGCTCCGTCGAGGCCTTGTCGAGCCATGCGAGGCGCGCCTCCTTGCCCGGCAGCGCGGCGAACACCGCGCGGGTGGAGCGTTCCATGTCCGTGGCGCCGCACCGGCGCGAAAGGCGGATCACCATCTCCTCGAGCCTGCGGACGTAGGCCTTCTCGCTCATGCCGGTCGGGATGCGGACGCGCTGGCCCGTCGCGTTGATGCGGAACTGGACCACCGCCTCGCGCTCCGCGCTCGGCTCCCCCTTGCTCGTTTCGAGAATCTGCGCGAGCTGGGCGCGGGCCTGCGCGAGGAGGGGCTTCGTGTCCTCGGGCGGGCGGAAGTCGATGTCGCCCGCGACCACCGCCTCGGCGTAGGCCACGCCCTCGTGCTCCGCCGTGCGGCCCGCGCCGCCGAGCGAGGCGTTCACCGCGTCGCGCTTCCCGGCGCGGTACGCACGCATGCCGTCCGCGCCGTAGATCTGGGCCGACGTGCGGATGGGCGCGGCGCCGGCGTTGATCGCCTCGGCGTTGCGGTCGAGAATCTCGCGCACCTGCTGGCGCGTGAGGGGCCTGAGGCTGCGCTCGTGCAGCGACT
>CAMIVJ010000287.1 GCA_946401765.1 uncultured bacterium
GTCGCATCCGCACGGACGGCGTGCGCCCAATCGACGTGTTCACGAACACCACGGATGCGAGAGAACCATCCTTCCGCACGCGCGGCTGAACAAAGGAGCGCGTCGGCGTCTCCAGAATAACCGCAGACTTGCCGTGCGACGCCCAGTCCGCCAGGCGGTGAAGCTGCATCACCCGGTCGCCGGACGCCTTCGAGAGACCCGCCGTGAACGCATGCGTCCCAAACACCACGCGGCGGCGTCCATCCTTCGTCTCGAACATCACCGCCGCACACCCCGGCAGGTTCAGCGGCGCGTTGTTCGCGTCGCTGTAGTATTCGGAAATGGCCACGGCACCCGGTGCGGGCTTCAAGAAGAGCGTCTGACCCGACACCGGGGTTTCGCGCGCCTTGAAGCCTTTGTTCACGGGTACGGACAAGAACCGCTCGCGTAGATTCCCGTTGGCGGATGCAAAGCCCGCAAGCCCGATTTCCGCGCCGTATCCGGCCTTGAAAAGGATTTCCGCCGCCGCGCCGTCGATCAGCACGTCTTCGGCGAGAAGCTGCGCCACGGCCTCCTTTCCCGCTTCAACGGCCTCCTTCGCCGCGGTCGTGGTGACGATGCGCGCGAGCTCCGAACGCGCACCGGGTATGAGCGGTTTGAGGGGCAGGGAACCGGTCAGAAGCTGGACGGGCGGATCGCCCGCAAACCCATAACCGCACCGCACCGCGCCTTCGTTCAGCGCCACGTAGCGCTTCATCATCGCCGCGTTGCGCGCGAGCGGCGCAAGAATCTCGTCGCCGTACCATTCCGGCGTCTCGAATCCGGCGTCCATCACGAGCGCGGAAATGGAGTTCATGCCCTGCGCAAGCGACTCAAGCGCCTCAAGAAGTACGCCCTGTCCTGTGCGGCAGGCGAAGGAGCGCGGACACGACTCGATCTCCGGACAGATTCTGTCGATGAACGGCAAGGGGCCGATCGTGTCGATCTGGAGTGCCAGCGTATACGCCTTCCCGATCTGCGCGCGCGCGTCGCTGTCGAAGTACGCGCCCGCGCCGGGACGCATCCCCACAGGCAAGCCCGTCGCCGCATGATGCGCCTCGTAGAGAAGGCGGTGTTCGGGGAAGCAACGTCCCGGTTGCTGCTGGCACATCCGCGTTTCAGGGGACGCCGCGTGGACCGCCTCGGCGATCACGCGCACCAGCTCGGCCTCGCCTTCAAACGCGAACGCGCGCCAGCGGGCTGCGAGCGCGGCGTCGGTCTTCATTTCCTCGACCAGCTGCTTGCGCGTGCGTTTCTTGCCTTCCTTCTCGGCGAACTTCCCCAAGCAATATTCACAGTGGCAGCCCCAGCCAGGGCCTCCGTGGTTGACGATGCGGATGTCGTCGTCGATCCACGCAGAATAAGGACGCATCGCGGCGGCATAGAGCGTGGCCATCTCCTTCATGTACGCAAGGAATCCCGGCGCGCGGAAGCAGTTGCATCCCTTCGCCACGCCCCCGTTCGCCGACGTGAATCCCTGCCATGTCATGCCAGAGTTGTCCGCATAGCGAAGGAATGCATCGCCGTGTCCAATCGTCGCCTGTATCTGGAGCGACGGCAGAATACCGATCTTGCGCAAGTCGTCAGCCGCCCTCGCGAGCCGTTGGGCTGCGGCGCGGTGCTCCTCCATCTTCGGAAAACTGATGCCCGTCGAGAACCACACCTCGTCGACGCCGGCACGGTGCTTCGCGAACTGCTCGCGCAGTCCGTTCCACACCTCTTCTCTGTCGGTGTGGGGCTTGCGCAGACGAATCGCGGAGAACGGGATCGCGTCGCCATACGCGACCCCGACCGACGCGATTGCCAGGCTTGCCAGTTTCGCGAAGTACCGCATTGCCATGCCTCCTTACTTCTCCGAAACCATCGGCTGGAGTTCGGCCATGGAGGCCCATGGCTGCGACCTGTCCCACGGCGAGAGCGCGTTGAAGCGGATGTACCGTGCGGACTCCTTCTGCTTGAACGTGATCTCCGTGAGGTCGTCAGTGTTTGCGAGCTCACCTTCCGCGACCGTGCGCCAGGTCTTCGCGTCGTCGCTCACTTCGAGGCGGTAGCGGCGGACGCGTCCGTGGTCCATGTCCTGACGCGGAACGGCGATGACGCCTTTGAGTTCAAGCGTCTTGCCGTAGTCGCCGATGACGAAGTGCGGATAGCCGGGGTTGCGCTTCTTCCACTGCGTGTGCCAGATGGTAGCGATGTCGCCGTCGAAGGCGTTGTTCGCGCCCTCGCGCTCGCTGGCCTCGTCGGACGACGCGCCCGCCGCCTTGTAGCGCTTGAACTGCGCAAAGTTGTTCGCGGGCGCGGGCGGGAACGTGAACGGCACGTCCGAAAGCGCGGTCGTCACACGGTACGGCACGATCGCGAAGTCGAGGCGGTAGTTCTTCGACGTGTCGATGATGTCGCGCCTCATCGGCCCCGGACCGCAGCTCGCGCCGCCGAGGCCGCGCGTCTCCGCGAAGATGCCGAACTCGACCTTGGTGATCGGCGGCAGCTCCGGCGGGTGCGAGGCCTCGATGATCTCCGTCGGCGAATACGGAATCGCGGTGAACGCGAACGGCGCGCCGAGCGTCGCGAAGCCGATTGCGCCCTTCGCGCCGGAGAGCGTAACGGCGTCGGTGTCCTCGAAGTTGTTGGCGTCCTCGGGACGCGCGTACGGCATCACGAACTTCGTGAGGTCTGTCGTCCAAAGTCCCCTGAACGCGCCGCTCTTGCGGTCGCGGTAGTTCTCGAACGGACCGCGTCCGAACCACTCCACCTGCGCGAAGTCGAGCGGGAGGACGAAACGCCAGCCGATGCGCGGCAGCTCGCGGTTGAAGCCGACGGGACGGATCTCGCTGCGGCACGACACCTTGCCGTCGCCATTGACGCGCCAGCGCAGGACGGCGCGGAAGTACGGCGCCGAAACACGCGACGGCGCGCCCTTCGCCTCGATGTGTCCACCCGGCCGCCCGTAGTTGACCAGCGACTCCTTGGCCTCGCCGCGGCACTCCACCTCCACCGTGAACGCGAGCGCGTGCGCGTCGTCGTCGTCTCTCCAGACCTCGCCGAAGGAAATCGCCTTCTGGCGGAAGTTGCGCCAGCCGCACTGGCTCCACTGCGCCGCCGGACGGACCTCGTTCGAACTCGGCGCACGGTAGGCGTCCAGCACCATCGGCGCGAGCAGACGCTCCACGCCCTTGACCTTGTACGAGACGAGCGCGCCCGTGGCGCGGTCGAACGCGACCGACGCAACGCCGCCGGTCGGCACCAGGAACTCGACCCGTCCGTCCTCCTTGCGCACCATCATGTCCATCAGCTTCATCCCGAGCGCCTGCGCGCGCTTGTCGTTCGGCAGGTCGATCTGATCGTCCGCGACGACATAGCCCTTTTCGATGTAGCCATCGTTGTCCTTCGCCGCGAACTCGTAGCGCACCGAGACGGAATTTCCGGGTTTGTTCGCTTCAAATGCGGACGCGGGAATTGCAATCGTCTTCTCGCCGCGCGGGCCTACGTCCGAAACTTCCAGCGTCCTGGAAGACGCGGCCTTCCCGTTCACCAGCACCGTCTGCTTCACGAGGAAACGATCAAGCCCACGGAAGAACTGCTTGTTCTTTATCGTCACCGATTTTCCGTCATCGTTCATCGTGACGCCCACGGGCTGATAGACATGCTTGATCTCCCAGTACGCGGGCTCGAGAGAGCGGTCGGAGAGGATGCAGCCATTCATCACGAACTGACCATCAGTCGGGGCATCGCCAAAGTCGCCGCCGTAGGCGATGATCATCTTGCCGTCCTTGTTCTTCTTGTAGAGGCCCTGGTCGACCCAGTCCCAGATGCAGCCGCCGATGACGACGTCGGAGCTCTCGAACGCGTCATAATAGTCCTTCAGGTTGCCCATGGCGTTCATCATGTTGTGGGCGTACTCGCAGAGGAAGTACGGGCGCTTCGAATTCGTGTCGGCGGCGCGGTGCCGGACGTGTCCGACAGATGGGTACATGTTGGAGTCGATGTCGGAAGCCGACCAGTCGCCCTCGTAGTGCGTGGGACGCGACCAGTCGCGCGCGTGCACCGCGTCATCCGCCGCCTTGAAGTTCTCGCCGGGACCAGACTCGTTGCCATGGCTCCAGAACAGAATCGACGGATGGTTCTTGTTGCGCTCGACCATGTTCATGTTGCGCCACACCGTGGCGAGGGTGAAGCGCGGATCGTGACTGGAGGAGCCCTTGCCGTAGCCCATGCCGTGCGTCTCCACGTTCGCCTCGTCCATGAGACCGATGCCGTTCAAGTCGCAGAGATAGTACCAGTAGTCGTCCTGCGGATAGTGCGAGTTGCGCACGAGCGTACAGTTCGCGCGCTTGAGGAGCTTCACGTCCTCCTCCTGACGTTCGTGCGGACAATAGTGTCCATACATCGGATCGGTCTCATGGCGGTCGGCGCCGCAGAGCTTCACCTTCTTGCCGTTGAGGCA